>JABMPI010000438.1 GCA_013203755.1 Bacteroidota bacterium | reverse complement strand
TGTCCATTGTAATCAGCAATGTTTTGGAACCCAAATTAGCTGCTGCTGCTGCTGCTTCGCATCCGGCATGTCCTCCTCCAACAACTATAACATCATAAAATGGCATCATAACTCTTTCCCTCTAAAATCAACTTCACTTAAATAATAATTCTCCTTTTCCGTCATCAAATTTTGTTCTTCATCCGTTTTATCCTTGTAACCAACCAAGTGCAAAACTCCATGAAAAACAACTCTATAAACTTCTTTAATCAACTCAATATCGAGTTCTTCTGCATTATCTACAATTCTATCGAAGCTTATAAATAAATCGCCCGAAATTACATTATCCTCTACATAATCGAAAGTAATTATATCAGTATAATAGTCGTGATTTAAATATTGTTTATTCATCTCCAACAAATGATCGTCGGAACAAAATATAACCGAAATATCCCCACACTTCCTTAACTCACTGTTTACCAAGGCCTTAATATATTTTTGAATGTGTTTACTATGGATGGAAAATGGTTGGATATCCTCGAAATAAAAATCTATACTACTCACTTACATTCTATTTTAAACTGAAAACTATTTTCTTTTTGATTGTATTCAATATGTTCTGATAACGATTTTATAATATGTATTCCCCTACCAAATTCCTTTTTTATATTTTCACCTTTTGTAGGATCGGCTACTTCATCTAAATTAAAACCTTCGCCTTCATCAATTATTTTAACAAAAAGAGATTTCAATTTACAATCTACAACAATTGAAACCTCTTTATTTGTATCATTTTTATTCCCATGCTCAATAGAATTAACAACTGCTTCAGACACACAAAGAAACACTCTATTAAAATATCCATGAGATATATTATATTGCACAAATATCTCATTAACAAAACTTTGAACTTTTACTAATTTTGAAATGTCTGACTTTATCACTAGTATTTTAGGAGGGCTATCTATCACTACTTTTTTCTATATTATTTAGGTATTGTTTGTACTTATTTATATAAAAATTATTCAATTTATGCGAGTTCATATTCAAATACTCGATAGCTAAATTCTCCTTCTCTTTATACTCGAAAAACTTAATTGGGTTACTATAGAAGTCTTCAGCGCTTTCGGATTCACGCTTATTTTCAAATTCACGCTCCATTTCGGCTTTTTCAGCTTCCAATAAACGGGTAGTTATTAAATTCTGGCGAGCAATTGTTTCTGCGTTAATACTTTTATTCATTAACTCTTTACGATTTTGCTCCAACATATTATCGATTTGCTGCAATTTCTCTTTTGTACCGCTGCCAACACTTCCATTATTCATAAGATCTCGCAGCATTTGCTGCATCATTTCGTGCTCCATTAAACTCTGTCCCAATTGCTGACTCATATTTTTTCCTTGCCCATTTTTCATTTGTTCAATCATTTTCTGAAGTTGTTGTTTCATACTTTCAGAAGACTCTTTCATTGAAGGCATTCCTGATTTTCCTTTTCCTCCAGTATTTTCACATTGTTGGTCGCCGGGCTTTGCATTTGCCATTTGTTCTTCCAAATTTTCAAGCGCTTCATTTAACATTAGTGCTAAGTTATTAGTGGCAGTAACAACAAACTGCTGACTTACCCGCGCATTTGGAAAAAGGGCTTCCTCCATTTCTTCAGTCGCTTTTGTTAAATACAGTTCCAAAGCCAACAATTCTTTATTTACCATACTTGTAATTTGCGGAGTTCGCATAGCAAGTGAATACAACGAATCTTTTACTATTTTACTTTGATCCAGAATCTTTTTCTGATTTTGATTTAATTGAATCAATGACGGATCTTTTGCACTAATACCGTTCAAATTACTTAAAACCTCCTCTTGCGAAAACGACAAGAAAATTAAATTACTTAATATCTGTTTTAGGTTATCAATGTTCTCCATATTTTGCTCCATGCTATTCATATCCAGCATTTGCTGCATTCCGAAAGCCATATTTTGCAATTTTTCTGAAGTGTTTTTTAAACTTGATCCCGACTTTTTCTTATTCTTTTTATCCAGTTCCTTTTTACTGTTTTCTATACTTTTATCAACTTCTTCAAAGTCTTCATCAAAATCATCGAAATTCATTGGTTCCTCCAGTTCCTTATTCATTTCTAAGGCATCTTGTAACTGTTCTTCCAACTGCTTTAAATCTTCCTGATGATTTTCAATTTGCTCTTTTACCTCTTCATAATTTTTCTCTTCAATAACTTCCTGAGCAAGCTTTTCCTCCTCCTTCGCAACTTTATTTACCTGATCAATTACATTCTGAAGATTCTGTTCAATTTTCATTTTACGCAACATCTCCAGGTTTCTGTCCAACTGTTTTTGCAAATCCTCAAAAGTCAAATCCATTTCTTTCGATAGCTCATTCAACTTTTTGCTATCAAATTCCTCAGCCAGTTTATTAAACTCCTCCATCAATTTTTTCAACTCATCAGTAAAAACCTCCTCTAATAACTCTTCAATTTGTTTTTGTTTTTCAGCCATTGCCTCATTTTGTTCGTTGAAAGAGTTCATGTAATTATTTAAATTTTCGTTGTCCTTTTTTATTTGGTCGTACAGTTGTTCTAATTTGTTTTGTTTCGAAACTATATCACTAACCATTTGCGACTTTTCCCATTCAGAAACATTACTATCCATATTTTTCAGCTGAAGATTTTTTAAATCATCCTGAATATCTTTAGCCAGTTCCCTACTCTCTTCCACCTGTTTTTCCAGCTTATCAAACTGTTCTTTGTCACTGGCTAACATTTGTTCCCTATCGGGGAATTCGAAAATAAAATTATCCGATGTTGTTGTTTTAAACCCGTTTATAATATCGTTATCTGTAACAGAAAAATAGTATGAAATGGTGCCTTCAGGTTTTTCTAATTCCACAAAATCGAAACTAAAATAAAACTCCTGGTCGCTTAAATTGCGAACAAAAGGAATAGAAATAGTAGAATCAGAATTATCAACATTATAATGAAAACGCAAGTTTGAAAAACCGTAATCGTCGCCAATTATACCTTTAAAAAAGAAGCGGGTTAATTGCAAGGAATCGTTTACTTGATTAACTTGAATTTCCGGAAACAAATCTGGAATTACTTCAATTGAATAGGACAATGCCAACTCGGGTTCAGTAATTGTATTCTGAATAAAAACATTATAATTAGTTGATTTATAAAACTTTGATTCGGCAATAAAACTATTATTTAAACCCGCTGCCACTATTTTAGTAGAATCTTGTAAAAACAGGTACAACGAATCCACATCTATTCCACTAAAATTCCACTCTATTAAAGTTCCGTTGGGTACTAGTAAATCTCCAATATTTTCGAATGTTTGATTTTGAATACTTGTATAAGAAGGTGGTTTAATGAAAGTTATAAATTGTATTATTCCCGGTTTTGGTAACAATTGCAAATTATAAACCTGCGAATTAAATTTCAAATCGGTAAAATAGAATTGAACCGGATTAATTACCGATACCATTTCAAATTCAAAAACCCCCACAGAAGAAGTTTTCATCAGATAATTATTTCCTTCAATATTTATATAAGCTATTTGTGGAATTGCATCACCCTCCGTTTTAACTTGAATAGTAAAAGAATCACCCTTTTTAGCTTGCAAGACTATATTTTTTAACGTAAAAGTAAACGGTGGCGGTTTTACAAAAGTGGTATTATAATGTAGAAGTCGGTTTGTAGAATCTGTAAATATATTTCCATTCACCAAAAGAATTCCTAACGACACTAAAACACTTACACTCAAGTAAATAATTACTAATCTAATATTTTTATACTGAATGGCATCATTAAAATTAAACACTTTTAGTTCATCAATTTTCTGATCGATACTTGCCAATACAATATCCTTGGAATATTGATTATCATTAAAATCAGACAATTCAATAATATTCAATAATTTGTCTTCTATTTCAGAAAAGTGTTTTTGAATAAGCCCACTGGTAGATTTTAAATCGATGGGATTTAAAATATGCAAAAGCTTTAAAATAGGAATTCCAATAAACTGAGCAATTAGTAAAAAAGCAAAAATAAGGAAACCAAAAAAGAAAATTTTTCTTACATCAGCCGACAAATAAACCATATATTCAACCAATGAAAATGAGGTATACACAGCCAAAAGGAAAAATAATGTCAATACCAAACCTTTCAATAATTTGTAAGAATAGTACTTACGCTTGAATAAATTTAGCTTATTAACAAGTATGTTGAAATTTTTAGTCATAAATTATAATGGTCTATTTTACAAATTCTTACAAAAACTACAATTGTTAATAAACGTTCAAAAATTGCTCATAAAACAAAAGTAATCTTTTAATATAATATTTGCTTTCCTCACTCATTTTTGCATATATGTTTAATGCTGTAATAAACCTCAAGTACATATCATTATTTAATCGAATTCTATTCACAGTTTATTAACCTGTTGATAGCTGAAATTTATAACACTCAACTGCTATTAACAGTTGTTAAAAACTATAGTTATTTATTTACACCTTAACAATTTAATAGCTAAAAAAGATGTTGAAAACTGGTTTGAAAAACTGTTAATGTTATCTTTACAAATATTTAAAAATAGTAATTAACACCTATCAACCGGATATAATAACTATTATTGTTTTTAATATTTACTTAAATAAGAATATATATAATACAGAAGACTTTGAAAATACTTTTAGTTGAAGACAACTTATTAAATCAAAAAGTAGTAATGTTTAATTTAAAAAAATATAACTACGACATTACAGCAGTTAGCAATGGTTTGGACGCCGTTAAAACTGCAAAGGAAAATCAATTTGATATAATTTTAATGGATTTAATGCTACCAGAAATGAATGGCTTTGAAATAACCATTGAAATTAGAAAGCACGAAAAAGAAATTGGTATTGAAAACCCGGTACCAATTATTGCACTAACAGCAAATACTTTAGATAACGACCGCATTAAATGTTTTGAAGCTGGTATGAATGAATATTTATCTAAACCATTTACTGCCGATCAATTAGCTGCTAAAATTCATTCATTTATTGAGCCTGAATAAAAAATGGCAATAGAATTAGACATAAGAAGTGAGTCGTTTCCTGACAACGAAAAAGAGCTGGATAAAAAATTGAGACCACTTCAATTTAACGATTTTAGCGGGCAAAAACAAATAGTAGAAAACCTTAAAATTTTTGTACAAGCAGCAAAAATGCGGGGCGAATCGTTAGATCATGTTTTGTTACATGGGCCTCCAGGATTGGGTAAAACAACTTTATCAAATATTATTGCCAACGAGTTGGAAGTAGGTATTAAAATTACTTCGGGACCGGTTTTAGATAAACCTGGCGATTTGGCCGGGTTACTTACAAACCTCGAAGAAAGTGATGTTCTCTTTATCGACGAAATACATCGTTTATCGCCTATTGTGGAGGAGTATTTATACTCGGCAATGGAAGATTTTCGAATAGATATAATGATTGATAAAGGACCCAGTGCACGCTCCGTTCAGTTGGAATTAAATAATTTTACATTAATTGGAGCTACTACACGTTCAGGTTTATTAACTGCGCCATTAAGAGCCAGATTTGGAATAAATTCGCATTTAGAATATTACGATGCTGATGTACTTACCGGAATTGTAAAACGTTCGGCCGGTATTTTAAATGTTAAAATTGATGACGATGCTGCAAAAGAAATTGCGTTTAGAAGTAGAGGCACACCTCGTATTGTCAACTCGTTGCTGCGTAGGGTACGCGATTTTGCCCAGGTAAAAGGCAATGGGGCGATTGATATGAAAATAACCAAACATTCGTTAAAAGCGCTTAATATAGATGAATATGGATTGGACGAAATGGATAACCGTATTTTACTTTGTATTATTGATAAATTTAAAGGTGGTCCGGTTGGAATTTCTACCATAGCAACTGCAGTTGGCGAAGACAGTGGTACCATTGAAGAGGTGTACGAACCGTTTTTAATTAAGGAGGGATTTATTAAACGTACTCCGCGCGGAAGAGAAGTTACAGATTTGGCATACAAACATTTAGGTCGTATAAAATATGGAGACTCTCCTTCCCTATTTTAAGGATTATGGAAGAATGTAAAAAGAATAAAATCAATTAAAATTTATCAGTATTGGTATAAATACTAGCTACTAATTACTCACTACTTTTTTTCAATAAATTCTACTTCGAATAATTTTGGCCACAACTTTCCGGTAACAAATATTTTGTTGGAGTTTTGGTCGTATGCAATACCATTCATAACATCAATTCTATCTTTTTGATTGTGGTACATGTTTATGATACCTGCCATATTTACTTCTGAAATAATTTTTCCTGTTTCGGGTTCAATTTGTACAATTGTTTCAGTGGTGTAAATGTTGGCATAAATACTTCCGTTAATGTATTCCAATTCATTTAAATTAGTTACAATACCTTTATTATTAGCAACTTCTATCTTTTTAATTACTGATAAATCATTAGGATTTAACCAGGTTAAAAATTGTGTTCCATCACTCATAATAAGGTTAGTTCCATCGTTGGTAAGTCCCCACCCTTCTGCAGATTTATATTGAAAACTATCAATTACAACAAAGTTTTTTAAATTGTATATAAATCCTTTTTTTGAACGATAAGTAAGTTGATAAATTTTATCGTTTAAAATCGTAATTCCTTCTCCAAAATATTTCTCTTTCATTAAATGAGATTGATCAGCATTTCCGCTTGCAAGATTAATTTTGAAGATTCCGGAAGATCCATTTTCTCCGGTTCCTTCGTAAATAAATCCATTGTAAAACTCTAACCCCTCTGTATAATATGTTTTTGAATGAGGATATTTTTCAATAATTTTATACGTAAGTTTTTTGGGAACAACATTTGATACTGCACTAATACTTTTTGTTCTGGTATTATTTAAAGCGTCCATTTTCACCGCATCCACCCTAAAATTATTGATTCCCAAGCTTTGAATTTCAATTCCATCAACAGTAAAATCTAACTCTTTACTCTCTTTTAAAAGTTGATTTTTATAATAAACTTTTATGTTTTTTATTTCACCGTTTTTGAGTTTTGTTTTAACGTTTACAGAAACTTTTTCTCCAAAAACATAATTTCTTTTATTGGGTTGAATGGTAATTGTACTCACCGGTTTACGCGAACGTTTAGGCGTATTAGAACAAGAAAAAAAAGTTATAAAAAGGGAAAATATTAATAAAAAGGGAAAAGTGGTTCGTTTCATTTCATTGATTTATTTATCTTTCAAAGATAAAATTAATAAACTTACGTTGTGCAATTATTAAGTAGCAACATTGTTAATCTATTATATCTTTGTTTTAAAATATACTCAATTGAATCCATTTAAGAAATTAGCAAGCGACACAGTCATTTATGGAATGAGCAGCATTGTAGGTCGCTTTTTAAATTGGTGGTTAATGCCACTTTACGTTACTTTATTTGCTCCCGATGTTTACGGAATTGTAACCAATCTTTATGCATACGTAGCCTTTTTTATGGTGTTTTTAACCTATGGAATGGAGACTGGATTTTTTAGGTTTGCATCACAAAGTTCAAATCCCGGGAAAGTCTATTCAACCTCATTAATTTCTCTGTTTTTAAGCTCTTTAGTATTTATATTTTTGGTTGTTTTTTTGAAAGAAGGCATCGCAGAAATTATAAATTATCAAGACTATTCGGAGTACATATTATGGATGGGTATAATATTGGCTATTGACGCTTTAACAGCCATTCCATTTGCTCAGTTACGTTTGAATAACAGACCCTTAAAATTTATGTCTATTAAGTTGGTAAATATAGGAGCTAATATTTCATTTAATATATTTTTCTTATTGGTTTGTCCGAAACTGGCAGAAAATCCCGACTCATTTATTCACACAATTTATTCAGCAGATATTGGTGTTGGTTATGTTTTTATATCCAATCTTTTGGCATCAATAATTACTTTGGTAATGTTGGTACCTAATATGTTTAAAATCTCATTTGAATTTGATAAAGCCTTGTTTTATAAAATGTTGAGTTACTCTTTTCCAATTTTAATTGTGGGTTTGGCAGGAGTTGCAAATCAGCACATCGATAAAATTTTAATTCCTTTTTTAATTCCCGAGGAACAAAATCCAATGGAGCAATTGGGTATTTACGGAGCCGGAGTAAAAATTGCCGTTTTAATGAATATGTTTATTCAAGCTTTTAGATACGCTTTCGAACCCTTCTTTTTTTCGCAGGCAAAGGGGAAAGACGATAAAAATATGCATGCCAACATTATGAAATATTTTGTGATTTTTGGATTGTTTATTTTTTTGGGAATGGTATTTTATATCGATCTAATTAGAATATTAAATTGGGATGCCAAGTATTACGAAGGCTTTTCAATTGTGCCGGTAATATTGTTGGCCAACCTGTTTTTTGGAATTTATTTTGCCCTTTCAATGTGGTATAAATTAACCGATATGACTCGTTATGGCGCGTACATAGCAGTTGGTGGAGCAGTATTAACTATTAGCTTAAATTTTATATTAATCCCCATTTTTGGATACAAAGGTTCGGCTTTTGCTATTCTAATTTGTTTCTTCGGAATGATGGTTGTCTCCTACTTTCTTGGTCAGAAATATTATCCAATTCCATACAATCTAAAACGAATTTTTACTTATTTTTTGGTGGCAGGAATTTTATATTCAATTTCCTTATATACAGGCACATTACAACCGTTTATAAAATATGGGAGTCACACATTGTTTATGTTTATATTTATATTTTCAATATATATTTTGGAAAAAAGTGATTTAAGAAGCTTATTTAAATTCATTAAAAAGAAATAAGTACCAAAAAGTATTATTTTTGTGAAATGAAGGATTTTAAAGGAAAGGTAATTGCGCTCGCATCAGACCATGCCGGATTTGAAAAAAAGCAGGTTATCCTAAATTATTTAAACGAAAAAGAAATAGAGTTTAAAGATTTTGGATGTTTTTCTGAAGAGAGTGTAGATTATCCTGAATTTGCCCATTTAATAGGGGATGCAATTGATAAGGGAGAGTACGAAACAGGGATAACTTTTTGTGGAAGTGGGCAAGGAATTAGTATAGCTGCAAACAAACATCAAAATGTGCGTTCAGCAATTTGTTGGAGTGCAGAAATTGCAACGCTGTCGAAACAACATAATAATGCAAATATTTGTGCCGTTCCGGGTAGATTTGTTTCAAACGAAGAGGCTATTGCAATTGTAGATGCCTTTTTAACTGCTGAATTTGAAGGTGGTCGTCATGCACGTAGAATTGCTCAAATTCCTTTAAAATAATTAATGCCAAAATTGAAAGACATATTTCTTGAAGATTCCAAAATTGCATCTGACCTAAAACATCGGAAAACCATAAATTTTAATATTTCGCGGTACGATGAATCGGTTAAGAAAGGAAAACTTCGCTACAGAAATATGGAATTGGCAAAACAACGCGCTTCTTATTTGAAGGAAAAAGTAGTTGCCAACCTTTCTGAATATTTAATAGAATTTGAAAAAAATGCTCAAAATAATGGAATAGATATTATTTGGGCGAGAGACGGAGATGAAGCTGTTTCTGAAATTATTGATGTTTTAAAAGAAAATCGGGCAAAAGTACTGGTTAAAAGTAAATCAATGATTTCGGAAGAAATTGAGTTAAATGAAAATTTGGAAAAGGCAGGATTTGAACCGGTTGAAACCGATTTGGGCGAATTTATAGTTCAGGTTGCAGGCGAAAAACCCTACCATATTTTAACACCGGCAATGCATAAATCGAAAGAGGATGTTGCCGAACTTTTTAACGAAAAATTTAATACACCACCCAATTCAACTCCAGAAGAAATAACCCTTTTTGTACGAAAAAAGCTCCGTAAAAAATTTACATCAGCAGAAATTGGGGTAACCGGAGCCAACTTTTTGGTAGCCGATGTTGGGGGAGTGGCATTAACCGAAAACGAAGGAAATGGATTTATGTCTGTCGCCTTTCCTAAAGTTCATATTGTAATTACCGGAATAGAAAAAGTTATTCCTTCAATAAACAATTTGCAATTAATGTTTCCATTACTATCTGCTTTGGGAACAGGGCAACAAGTAACGGTATATAATTCGTTGTTAACCGGACCAAAAAGACAAAATGAATCCAATGGTCCTGAAAAAATGGTTGTGGTTTTACTGGACAACAAACGGTCGGAAATTGCCAACGAAAAAGAACATTACAAAGCATTAAAATGTATCCGCTGTGGTGCATGTTTAAATACCTGCCCCATTTATAAAAATGTCGGTGGATACACGTATAACACTACTTATAGCGGGCCAATTGGCTCTGTAATTACGCCATTTTTTAAAGGATTTGAGGAATACAATCATTTAAGTTTTGCATGTACCGTTTGCGGTGCTTGTTCCGAAGTTTGCCCGGTTAAAATTCCCTTGCACGATTTACTTTTGTTGAATCGGAAAAAAGGGGTGGAGCAAAATCTCGAAAAAGTAAGCTGGAATGCTGGAATGAAAGCGTATGAATGGGCGTTTAAAAAGCGCAAGAATTTGGATATAGTAAATGGTAAAATAAAAAATACATTGGTAAAAACCAATAAAAATATTTTGGGCGAAGAGAAGGAATTTCCTGCTTTTGCCGAGAATTCGTTTAGTCAGAACTGGAAATTAAATTTAAAATAAACAATATGTTATCTAACACCTGTAAGTACGCGTTAAGAGCTCTTATTTATTTGGGTAATTTTTCTGAGGCAAACAAACGAATTGGTATAAAAAAGATTTCAGAAGACTTGAATTTGTCTTCTCCTTTTTTAGGAAAAATTCTTCAGAATTTAGTAAAGCAAAAGTTGCTGGTTTCAACAAAAGGACCAAATGGTGGGTTTGCTTTGGCGAAAGATGCCAGTGAAGTAACGCTTTACGACATTGTAATAAAAGTGGATGGCGAAGAGTTTTTTACCAACTGTTTAATAAGTTTGGAACCTTGTAAAACGCACGATCCTTCAAAACCTTTATGCCCGGTTCATTCTCAATACGATAAATTACGGACCGAAATTAGTAAGTTTTATCAGGAAACAACTTTGGAAATTATCAGTATGGATATTGAAAAATACGAGGATATAATAAGACTTTAAAAAAGTTTTTCCCATTTTTTTTCTGAAACAAAAAGATAATAAAAAAGTGTTGCTGCGGCAATTCCGGCGGTATTTGCCAGAAAATCATAAAAGTCGCTGCTACGCGAAATTGTAATTAAGTGTTGTGTGGTTTCCAATATCAATCCAAGAAAAATTGAGATTACGGGTGCTAGCAAATAATATTTTAAATTTAATTTTTTAAACGGTCCGAAAAGTAAAATACAGAGTGCAAAAAAGAGTGAAAAATGTACCAGCTTATCAAAGTGGGGGATGTTTAAAAAAGGTTTGACCGGTAAATTACCGGCAGGGATAAAAAGACCATAACAAATAATTGAGAGCCACAATATTGGTTTCCAGAAATAAATAATCTTCATTCAAATTCTTTTTGGGTAAACAAACGAGTTCCCGTATTTAAAATGTGTTTAAAGGTTACAATATAAATGTTTTTTAGGAAAGACAGAAGATTGAAGTTTTCTTTCATCTTCAATCTTGAAATTAACTAAAATTTAATTTAACTGATAGATATGTTTTATTCTCGGGAATTGATTTTAAAAATAGTTAAACATGTCAGGTATTTACATTCATATTCCATTTTGCCGGCAAAAGTGCTATTACTGCGACTTTTACAAAACTGTAAATACTTCGCTCACCGATAAATTTCTTTCAGCATTAAAAAAAGAGGTTCAGCAACGCAAAAATTACCTCGGAAACGAACCCATTGAAACCATCTACTTTGGAGGTGGAACTCCATCGGTTTTAAAGGAGAATGAATTACAAGATATTTTAAGTTTTTTGAATCAGGAATTTAAGGTTTTACCCAACGTTGAAATTACTTTTGAAGCCAACCCCGATGATTTATCCGAATCCTATTTAAAAGGTATTTACAATGCTGGAGTAAATCGTTTAAGTATTGGTATTCAGTCTTTTCAAGATGAATATTTAAAAAAAATGAACCGCCGGCACAATGCAAAACAAGCGGTTGAATCCATAGAAAATGCAGTTAAAATTGGTATAAAAAACATTAGTGCAGATTTAATTTATGGTTTGCCAAATTTAACAGACAACGATTGGAAAGCCAGTCTAAACCAGGTATTTCAGTTGCCGGTTCAGCATCTTTCTGCCTACCATTTAACGTACCACGAAGGAACAGCTTTTTATACCTGGTTAAAAAAGGGAACATTAAAAGAGTTAAAAGAGGCGGATAGTATTTCTCAGTTTAATCTGTTGGTTGAGGCGACAAAAAAAAATGGATTTCAGCAATACGAAATTTCAAACTTTGCAAAAGAAGAAATGTATTCGAAACATAATACATCGTATTGGATGGGTAAAAAGTATTTGGGATTGGGACCTTCTGCACACTCATTTAACGGAGATTCCAGACGGTGGAATGTATCGCATGTAGAAAGTTATATAAAGGCTTTGGATAAAAACCAGAGTTATTTCGAGGAAGAAATATTAGGTGCAAATGAAAAGTATAACGAATACATTTTAACTCGAATTCGTACAATTTGGGGAGTTTCAATCAATTATATTCAAAGTAATTTTGGAGAGGAAAAAGCTACTCATTTTCTTAAAAATATAGAAAAGTATAAAGGCACAGAATTGCTTATTCACAAGAATGATATTTTTACCTTATCTCGCAAAGGATTGTTTATTTCTGATGAAATAATGGCCGACTTAATGATTATATAATTGTTAACCAGTAAGTTAAATAAAATATTCATTTTAACATTTAATAATTTTTCACACCGTAGTTTTTTTTATTTCCATATATTAGCGGTTCTTTTAAAAATAGAGTTTGAATGCAAGTTAAAATAGTTAATAAATCGAATAATGAATTGCCTGCTTATAGCACGGTAATGTCGGCTGGCATGGATTTGCGAGCCAATTTAACAGAGTCCGTAGTTTTGAAAACCTTGGAGAGAAAATTAATTCCAACAGGTTTGTTTATTCAATTACCTCAAGGTTTTGAAGCGCAAATTCGACCAAGAAGCGGGCTCGCCCTTAAAAAAGGAATTACCGTTTTAAACACGCCGGGAACTATAGATGCAGATTACCGCGGAGAGATTGGTATTATTTTAATTAACCTTTCGCCAGATGATTTCGTTATAGAAAGTGGCGAACGAATTTGCCAGATGATAATTGCTGCTCACGAAACTGCGGAATGGAATTTGGTAGAATTGCTCGACGAAACGGATAGAGGGGCTGGTGGTTTTGGTCATACCGGCAAAGAGTAAAAAGTTAGCAACTTTTCTGACATTTTAGAGTTGTTAGTAAAAACAAAAGTTATTTCTTTGGCTTGTAAAGATTTAAAAAAATGAAGAAAATTATAAATTGGTTCAGCATAATAGTCCTGTTTATTGCAGTTGTTTCATGTTCAGGAACAAAAAAAATAACAGAACAGGAAGTTGTTGGTGCGGCACTGGAAAAACCAGTTGAGGAGTTGGCTGAGCAAAAACAAAAGGAATTTGAATTTTTATTTGTGGAGGCCTTAAAACAAAAAATGTTTGGAAATGCTCAGAAAGCGATTCAATTGTTATCCAGTTGTTTGGAAATTGATCCAAACTCTTCTGCCGCCATGTACGAACTGGCGAATATTCATGCTTCAAATAACGATTTTACAAGTGCTTCTCTTTTGCTCGAAAAGGCCATCAGTTTAAATGCTGAAAATAAGTGGTACAAACTGTCGTTGGCTCAAATTTATCAGCAAACCAATAAATTTTCGGAAGCGGCTGATATTTACACAGAGCTGTTGAAAAATGATTCCGAAAACATGGAACTTTTATATTCAAAAGCAATTTTACTAGCCAACGCTCAAAGGTTCGATGAAGCCATTGCAACCTATGATTCGATGGAAAAAAAATCGGGTATCAACGAACAAATCTCAGTGGCAAAACAGCAACTTTTGGTATCAGCAGGAAGAGTTGAGGATGCTTTTGGTGAAATAGAAAAGTTGATTGATAGTAATCCTGAAGAAGCAAAATATTACGGATTATTGGCAGATTTATATCAAAGTCAAGGGGACAATGAAAAGGCTTTGGAAAATTACAATAAGATTTTGGATATGGATCCAAACAATGGATTTGTTCATTTTTCATTGGCCAATTATTACATTTCAATCGATGAATTAGAAAAATCTTACGATCACACAAAAAAAGGGTTTTCAAGTGAATCGGTTGATATTCAGAATAAGTTGCAACTGTATATGATGTTAACATCGAATCGCGACAAATCGAAATTGACTAATGAAAAGGAAGAGGAATTAATTCAACTTCTAATTAAAAATCATCCCGATGAATTTCTGGTTTACACGGTTTATGCTGAAAGTTTGATTAAAAAACAGAAGTTATCCGAAGCAAGAACAGCACTTTTAAAAGCCTTAAGCATTGAACAAAATGATTATGTGCTGTGGGAACGCGTTTTATTTATCGACAACGATTTGCGGGATTGGGAAGGCCTTTATAAACACAGCAAAGAAACCGCTGAACTTTTCCCCAACCAGCCTCAAGGATATTTTATGAATGCGGTGGCATGTATTCAGTTGGAAAAGTACGACGAAACCATTTTAATTACTGAAGAAGGGCTTGATTATGTAATAGATAATCCGCAGTTGAAGGCCAGTTTTTTAATGTTAAAAGGTGAGGCAGTTTATAAAAATAAAAACAAACAGGATGCATTTAAGCTTTTCGATGAAGCAGTAAAATTGGACCCTGAGAATTATATTACTTTAAATAATTACGCTTATTATTTGTCGTTAGAAGGTGGAGATTTAGACAAAGCCGAGCGAATGAGTGGAAAAGTGATAGAACGATTTCCTGATAACGGTACATATTTAGATACACACGCGTGGGTTTTATTCAAAAAAGGCGAGTATACGCTGGCCAAATTCTATATGGAATCGGCCATAAAAAATGGGGGTGAAGAGAATGCTACTTTACTCGAACATTATGGCGATATTTTATTCATGTTAGAGAAATTGGATGAAGCAAAAGAGTTTTGGGAAAAAGCTAAAAGTAACGGCGGAAATTCTGAAGTACTTTTGCGAAAAATTAGAGAACAAAAATATTTTGAAGAATAAAAAATGACCAATTTCCAAGTATCCAAACTCCCTGTAATCTTATTATTATTAATGGCTGTGTGGTTTTCTTCGTGTCGAACAGCGCGTGAAATTCCAACAACTACTGCAAAATCAATTAGCGCAAGTAAGCTTTTAAAAAAGGTGGAACAGAATGCGTTTGATTATAAACATTTAACCATTAAAAAAATTGGTTGCCAGTTTTTGAACAACCATACTAAAACCAATTTTAATGTGAGACTTAAAGCTTTAAAGAACGAAAAAATATTGATTTCAATAAGTAAATTAAAAATACCGGTTGGTAGGGTTTTGCTTACTCCCGACAGTGTAAAATATGTAAATTACATAGATAGAGAATATTTTATAGACGACTACTCCTATTTAAGCAGTTTCCTGAATATCGACCTGGATTTTGCTACCATTCAATCTATAATTTCAAACAACGCATTTTCCTATCGCAACGATTCTAAAAACAAGGATTTTAAAACCTTCGATTCGTTTATTGAAAATGGTATGCATGTGCTCCAATCCGAAAAAACCAGAAAGATTTTCAGGATGGAGGAGAAGCAAAAAACAGGCAAAATAGAGCGCCGTATGAAGCGTTTGGATGACAAGGCACTAATACTTCAGAAAATGTATTTTAATCCTTCTAATTTTGCGCTTACTCAGCTTGTAATAAACGATAAAACCAACAACCGGATAATGAACATGAATTTTGATGATTTTATTAAAGTTCAAAATAAAGATTATCCGGGAATGATTGATATGAGTTTTAATTCGGAAGCAAGTGAAGTAAAACTTAAAATTAGGATGAGCGGTTTTTCAACCGATAAAATAAATTCAATTAGCATAAAAATACCTGAAAAATACAAGCAAATCAGGATGAATTAAAACTTATCCCTTACATTCGTAATCAATAAAAAAGCTTCGGATGAAGATTTTAATTGTTACCGTATTTTTTCTAATTTTTAGTTCAATCGGGTTTGCGCAGTCGGTTTCAGATTTACAAAAGAAAAAGCAAAACGCAGTCAAAGAGATTGAATATACTACACGTTTGTTAAAAGATGCTCAAAAAAATGAGCGCTCTTCACTCAGCCGTTTGAGGCTAATAAATAATAAAATAACGCAGCGCAATACAATTATTTCGAGTATTAATAACGAAATAAATGTTTATCAGGAATGTATTGAAAACAATACATTGGTAATTGAAATGCTTAAAACCGATGTGGAGCAAATTAAAGCCGAATACGCCGAATTAATTCGTTCTGCCTATCGAAATAGAAATGCCTCAGATAAAATTCTGTTTTTGCTTTCAGCAGAAAACTTTAACCAGGCGTATCGCCGTTATTTATACATGAAACGATATGCATCGTATCGTGAAAATGAAGCAGAGATTATTGGAGTAGTTCAATCGGTTTTAAATAGTAATGTTATAAAACTGGAGCAGCAAAAAACTACCAAACAGCTTTTAATTGGCGAAACACAAAAGGAAACGCAACAGTTAAGTAAAGAGAAATTGCAGCAAAATACTGAGGTAAATAAATTGAAAAGTAAGCAGCGGAGTTTACGTCAAAAACTTAAAGAGCAGCAACGCGTAGAGCAACAATTAGAACGAGAGATTCAACAAATAATTGAAGAGGAAGCCAGGAAGAACAAAGCTGCTGGCGGTTCTGGTTTTGCACTTACACCAGAACAAAAACTTGTTGGTGATAATTTTGCGCAAAATAAAAAAAGACTGCCTTGGCCGGTTGAGCGTGGCATAATTACCGAACACTTTGGAATTCATCAACACCCTGTTTTAACTAACGTGCAAATACGAAACAACGGAATTAACATTGCCACAGAAATTGGTTCAAAAGTGCGGGCTGTTTTTAATGGCGAAGTAAGTCGTGTTTTTGGTATTTCTGGCGGGAATACAGCAGTAATTATTAGGCACGGAAAATATTTGAGTGTCTATTCTAATTTGCGTGAAGTAGTGGTTAAAAAAGGAGATAAAGTAGCAACCAAACAAAATATTGGTACTATTTATTCCGACAAAGACGATGGAGAAAAATCCATTTTGAAATTTCAAATTTGGCACGAAAGTCAAAAGTTGAATCCGGAAGATTGGATTGGACGATAATTAGTTAACGGCTCTTTTCAATTCGATTTACTTTCTCTAATATCTCCATTAAAACCGGATTTTCTGTAGAAGCGTTTCTCATCTCTTCTTTTCTAAAGCCAAACTTTGTGTCGAGCCTGCCTAAAATCAACGAAAAAATAAGAAAAACAACCATCATTGCCGGGTAGCTAATTAGTTTATTATCATCCAGAAAACTTCGAATGGTTTCATTTTTAAAATCATTTAAAAACATAAAAGCAATCATAATAAAACTAATGTAGCCAATGTACATTCGTGCCCTGTCAATATATATTTTCCAACGAACCAAAGCTTTTTTATTGAGTTGAATACCAAGTATTTTCATTTTTATTTTGAATTTAATGTGAATTCAATTAACCTTTGTAAAGCAGTGTATTATGTATTTTATCTAACGGTAAAATGTATCAATTATTTTGGCATAAAAAAAACCGGCGTTGTGCCGGTTTCAATGTATAAAGTAATTTTAAATATTTGCGACCCTTCGTAAATTGGGAATATCGAGGAATTTAATTTTTCGTCCCTGCAACTCAATCATTTTATCCTGCTTAAATTCAGAAAGTAAACGAATAACCGACTCAGTCGCCGTTCCAACCATATTTGCCAACTCTTCGCGGGTAAGCGAAATTTGAAGTGTATTCTGGTTGTCTAAATCAAAATTCTCCTTCAAAAGAAGTAATACTTCAGCCAATCTTTCGCGAACTGTTTTTTGCGCAATGTCAGTAATGTAATCGTTGGCTTGACGCAATTCGCTACACACAATTTGTAACATGTGGTGCGAGAATTGCCAGTTACTCTCTATCAAAAATAGTAAGGTATGATAGGGAATGTGACACAAAACAGCTTCGTCAATAACTTTAGCTGTTGTACACGCTAATTCCTGACTTAGCAGCGAACGGTAAGCAATTATTTCGCCCTTTTTGGCAAAGCGAATAATTTGTTCTTTCCCATCAATTCCGGTTTTAAAAATCTTTACAATTCCCTTTGTAACACAGAAAAATCCGGTGAGCCTGCTTCCTTCGCGATAAATTACCGTACCCTTTTTATATAACGAACAGGTTTTTTCAAAATTAAGTTTGCTAAATTCGTCATCATTCAGCTTTTTAAATAGATGGAAACCAGATAATTGTGTTTCCTCTTCAGTGGGCCTTTTAATCGCAATTCTCATTTCGTTGTTGTAAAAATGTGTAAAACTAAAATGAATTCTCGTAAAAAAATCGTTTAAATATACAATTTCGCTGAATATATGTAATATTATTTATATAGATATTTAGATGTTGTATATTTACCGTTCAAATTAAGTAAAAACATTTTAGAATCTAGGTAATATGAAACATGTAATTGATATGTCGTGGACAGATAATGTTGCTTTTGAAGCAGACATCGATGGACACAAAGTAATTGTAGATGCTCCTGAAGAAGCTGGCGGAAGTGATTTAGGGTCAAGACCCAAAAAGTTAATGTTAGCTGCTTTGGCAGGTTGCACGGGTATTGATGTGGTGATGATTTTAAAAAAAATGAAAGTGGTTCCGGAAGCATTTAATGTAATGGTTGAGGCTGATGTTACCGAGGAGCATCCGATGCATTACAATAAAATGAAAATTGTTTACCAGTTTAAAGGCAAAAATTTACCAATAGATAAATTGGAAAAAGCAGTTAAACTTTCGGAAACGAAATATTGTGGTGTAACTGCAGTTTATAAACAAGCCATGGAAATGGAAACTGAGATTCGTATTGTAGAGTAAAAACCTGAGTTCGATTTAAAATACTTTTCCTACAGATTTCGCCTCTTTTTGCATAAATTCCTCCAAATTCTCTCGAATTATCCCGATAGTCCTTCGGGAATTTGTACAAATTTCTGACAAAAACTGGCTGAAACTGTGTTAATATTTTAAATCGAACTCAGGTTAAAACGAATTCAAATTATATCGAAAAGCAGTTTATCTATTGAAAAGCTGCTTTTTATTTTGAACAAAACAAGAATTTTATTGTCTGTTTATTTAATAATGGAAACTGTATTTCATAAAGCTTCGCAACGCGGAAATGCCAATCATGGTTGGTTAAAAGCAACACATTCGTTTAGTTTTGCCAACTATTACGACAGCGAAAAAATGCATTTTGGTAAACTGCGGGTTTTAAACGACGATGAAATTGCACCATCAAGGGGATTCGATTTGCATCCGCATCAAAACATGGAAATCATCACAATTCCACTTTCCGGTTCTGTTCGGCACATCGATAGTATGGGAAACGAGGAGATAATTTCCAGTAACGAAGTTCAGGTGATGTCTGCCGGTTCAGGAATTTGGCATTCGGAGTTTAATGCCTCCGATTCGGAAAAACTCAAGTTATTTCAAATTTGGATTTTTACCGATAAAAAAGGATACAAACCACGATATGAGCAAAAAGCATTTTCAGAAACAGAGAGAATAAACAAGTGGCAAATGCTGGTTTCTCCAAAAGGAAAAAACGATTTGCTTTGGATTCACCAAAATGCTTTTATTTCTATCATAAATACCAATGAAATTCAAGTTGCTAACTACCAGTTAAATAAACAGGGAAATGGTGTTTATTTTATGTTGATTGAAGGTGAAGCAGAAATCAATAACCAGAAATTGCAGAATCGCGATGCAGTGGGAGTTTGGAGTTTTTATGAACCTCTTGAAATTAGATTTACTACAAACTCAAAATTACTTGCCATCGAAGTTCCAATGAGATAATTTCCCGACAATCAAACCAGTTTTTTTGTATCTTAGATTTTGAAATAATTAGAATGAAATTATGATAAAATCTATAAATCCTACCACCGGAGAAAGCGTTAAATCTTACGAAACTTATTCAGAAAAAGGGGTAGATAAAATTATCAATTCCGTCGATAAAACGTGGTGCCATTGGCGAAGTACATCTTTTGCACATCGCAGCCAGTTTATGCAAAATCTATCCGGTCTGTTAAAAAGTAAAAAAGAGGAATTGGCTCATTTAATGGCTTTGGAAATGGGCAAAGTAATAAAGGAGGGAGTTGGTGAAATTGAAAAATGTGCCTTGGTTTGCGATTATTATGCGCAAAATGCTGAAATTTTTCTGGAGAATGAGATCATTTCAACAGAAGCTTTCCGCTCTTTTGTTTCTTATCAACCCATCGGAACTGTTTTGGCAGTAATGCCTTGGAATTTTCCATTTTGGCAGGTTTTTCGTTTTGCCGCACCAACTTTAATGGCAGGAAATACAGCGGTGCTTAAACACGCCAGCAACGTTCCGGGATGCGCCATTGCAATAGAAGAGCTGTTTCGCGAAGCCGGTTTTCCTGAAAATGCATTTCGTACTTTATTAATAGGGAGTAATCAGGTTGAAAATGTAATTAAACATCATGCGATAAAAGCTGTGAGTTTAACTGGAAGTACCCCCGCCGGAAAAAGTGTGGCTTCAATTTCCGGGAGTGTGCTAAAAAAGTGTGTGTTGGAGCTTGGAGGTAGCGACCCGTATATTATTCTGAAAGATGCTAATCTGGAAGATGCCGCTACAAAATGTGCTGCCGGACGACTTTTAAATGCCGGACAAAGTTGTATTGGAGCAAAACGGTTTATTGTTGAGAATGAGGTTTATCCTGAATTTGTGGAATATTTTTTACACGAAATGAACAGCGCGTATTTTGGTGATCCTTTTGATGCGGAAACTACAATGGGTCCAATGGCAAGATTTGATTTACGCGATGAATTGCACCAGCAAGTTGTCTCTTCAATTGAAAAAGGTGCTGAAGTAATTTTAGGTGGTGAAATTCCACACCGCAAAGGTGCATTTTATCCACCCACAATTTTAGAAAATATCCACCCGGGAATGCCAGCTTACAATGAAGAGTTGTTCGGACCTGTTGCTTCGGTAATTCGGGTTAATGATGAGAAGGAAGCAATTAAAGTGGCAAACGACACCGAATTTGGATTGGGTGCAGCAATATTTACCAGCGATTTGAAAAAGGGTGAAAACATTGCTGAAATGCAGTTGGAAGCCGGATGCTGCTTTGTAAACGACTTTGTAAAATCCGATCCGCGATTACCCTTTGGAGGAGTTAAAGGGAGTGGTTACGGACGCGAACTATTCACGCAAGGAATTAAAGAATTTATGAATGTAAAAACTGTGGTTGTAAAATAAAATTGATTCAATATTAAACCCAAATGCATAAAAATTATCATTTTTAAGAAAGTGTAGAAAAACTACATTTGTTAGTGTCAAAAAATATTTCAAATGAAACGTATTTCTACTGTATTAATTTCTCTGCTAACGTTATTTGTTATGAACTCGTGTAACCAAAAAGAAGCAGCTGATTTAATTGTTACAAACGCTACCATTTATACTATTGATGAAGCTTTTTCGAAGGCTGAAAGTTTTGCTGTTATTAATGGTAAAGTTGTTGATATCGGTTCGGCAGAAACCATTCAGAATAAATATATAAGCGAAAATGTAGTGGATGCAACGGGAAAATTTGTCTATCCTGGTTTTAATGATGCACATTGTCATTTTAACGGTTACGCTGTGAATTTAATGCAATATGCAAATTTGCGTGGAACAGAAAGTCCGGAAGAGATTTACGATATTCTAAAAAAACATTACAAAAAATTTGGCGGCGAATGGGTTTTAGGTCGCAGTTGGGACCAAAACGATTGGCTTGAAAAAGAGTTTCCTGATAAAAAGAGATTGGATGAGATTTTCCCGGATGTGCCGGTTTATTTAATTCGTGTTGACGGACATGCAGGATGGTGCAATTCAAGAGCATTGGAAATTGCCGGTGTTACTGCTAAATCAAAAATTGAAGGAGGTAATGTTTTGCTGAATAATGGACAACCAACGGGTGTTTTAATTGACAACGCCATGAGTTTGGTAACCGGTTTTATTCCTGATATTTCGCGCGATCAGCAGGAAAAAGGATTGTTGGCAGCACAGAAAAATTGTTTTGCGGTTGGATTGACTTCGGTTACCGATTGTGGAGTGAGCAAAAATACCGTTTTATTAATGGACGAAATGCAAAATACAGGTTCGTTAAAAATGAGGATTAATGCAATGTTGTATCCTTCAAAAGATAATATTGAATATTTTGTGAAAGACGGGAAATATAAAACCAATCGACTTGTGGTTAATACAATTAAATTATTTGCCGACGGCGCTTTGGGATCGAGAGGTGCACTCTTACTGGACGATTATTCTGATGATCCGGGAAACAGCGGTTTACAAATTGCCAGCCAGGAATATTACGATGAAATTTGTCAACTGGCGTACGATAATAATTATGCAATAGCAACCCACGCTATTGGCGACAGTGTCAACCGTTTGATGCTAAATACGTATGGAAAGTTCCTAAAAGGCAAAAACGACCGTCGCTGGAGAATAGAACATGCACAAATTATACATCCTGATGATTTTGGCAAATTTGTGAAGTTTACGATTGTACCCTCTATTCAGGCAACGCACGCTACTTCGGATATGCCATGGGCGGAAGATCGGGTGGGAGCGGAGCGGATTAAGGGAGCCTATTCCTATCAGACATTGCTAAGTCAATTGGATTGGATTCCCAACGGAACTGACTTCCCGGTGGAAAGTATTGAGCCGCTGTACACTTTTTATTCCTCTGTATTTCGCATTGATCACCAAGGTTTGCCCAAATGTGGCTGGAGAATGGAAGAAGGTCTCACACGCGAACAAGCACTGCGTTCGATGACATGCTGGGCAGCAAAAGCATCATTCGAAGAAAACGAAAAAGGCAGCCTCGAATCTGGAATGTTGGCCGACTTTATTATTCTGGATACCGACTTAATGACCGCATCACCCAAAGAAGTTTTGGAAACTAAAATATTAAGTACCTGGAGTGCCGGGGAGAAGGTTTTTGAGTTGTAAATTATGAATTGATTTTATAGAACATAAATTCAATTATTTTTTATTGTTAGTACGCAACCATAAAACTCAAATTCCCATCTTTACAAAAAAGCTAACATGAATTTACGAATCTTATTTTTGATTGTTTTGTTATTTTTTTTTTCTTGTGAAAAGGGAGAAATTTCCTATCCCGGTATTTATTCTCCTCAAATAAATTTCGAAATTTCTGAAAGTTTACTCCCTGGAACATCTGTAAAACTGATTGAATTTATAGATGGAGAATATTATTATTCCGTTGGGAAAGAAATTTTTTATACCAAACGAAGTGGGCAAACATCTTCCTTTGAAGCGGATTCCGATGTTTTATCCATGGCATTTAATGAAAAAGACAAGTCACTTTATTTTGGTACGTATTCATCAGGACTTGGTAAATATGACGGAAGTAAAACAAGATATTATACGATTGAAAACTCAGGTTTGCCGCGTAATTTAATAAGGCAAGTAGAATGTGATGAGTCTGGAAATATTTGGTTTAATTCTTCGGCCAGCAAAATTGGTGGGCTGTCAAAATACGATGGCGAAAGATTCACTCATTATTTGCCAAGCAATTCACAACTACCGGACAATCTGATATATTGCATGCAGATTTTAAATGGTAAAATATACATTCTATCAAAAGGAATTGAAACAGCTCGGGTTGGAATTGAAATTAATGGAAACCATTGGAAAGAACTGTTTGTGAGTGGGGGATGTTTTCCAACTGACATGGCTCTTGGTTCAACAGGAAGTATATTTTATATAGAGGATAGCAGGGAATATTGTGGCGGTGGCTTATTCCCTGATGAGGTGCTTTTTGAATTTGTAAACGAACAAAAAACCATTCATAGAGAACATGAGGCTTTTAACGACTTACTGTATATTTTATCCACAGATAAGCGGGATTATGTTTGGGTTGCCAAGTTTTCTTCCGATTTATACGAAATACTTACTGTTTTCGATGGAGAAAACTGGCACGAAGCACCAAAAAAATTCCCCGATGATTTTATTAATTGTATTGAAGTTGATGATGAAAATAATGTCTGGATTGGAACTAACAATGGTATTTATGTTTTAAACCAATAACAAATGAAAAAATCAATTTCAATACTGATATTTTCTTTGGTTCTTTTTGCTTGTGAAAAAGATGAATTTCCTTCTGAAAAAAAGTTTTCTACTGAAATAAATTTTGATGTTTCAGAATGGATTTTAGAGGGCAGGAATATTACGTGTGTGGATTTTGACAAGGATGGAAATGCCTGGATTGCATCGGGCAGTGAATTGATTTTTTATGATAATAGTAAGATAAAAACTTACGATGTCGGCTCACAGATCTTTGATATTGCTGTTGCAACCGATGGTAAAGTTTGGTTAGGAACAAAAGATAAAGGATTGGCGAGTTTCTCAAACAGAGAATTCACCTTTTTTAATTCTGAAAATTCAGGGCTTCTCCGTGATTTAATTTTTGATGTACAAACATCTCCAGATGGTTCAGTATGGTTTAGTAGTTCCGCACACCAATTGGGAGGATTGATGCATTACGATGGCGACTTTGAACTTTTCACTCCCGACAATTCGATTATTAATCATAATTTGATTTTAGGTTTGAAAATAAATGCAAAGGGAGAAGTTTTTTTTTTTCAGAAGGTACTGTAACAGAAGCAAAAGTATTTTTGACGGACGGTAAAAATAAATGGTCAAAATTAGGAGGTGATGTAGTTTTTTACTGGATTGCTACTTTAGATTTAACTTCAAAATCTGAACCTGTTGTAGTAACCGATCATTCACTTTCATCTTGTGGGGGTTGTTATGAAAATGAAGTTGTTATTTATCAGGAAGGGAAATGGAAAGTATTTGAACGTGATTTTGATATTGATTTTTTTAACAGGATGTTTATTGATAAACGCGATTATATTTGGGTTCAGGGAAGTGTCCAGGGTGATTATTTCAGTTATTTTGTTTTTGATGGTAATGAATGGCATCGTTCCGAAGAAGGTCAAATTCCCGAGGTTTTTATCAGAAGTGTAAAAGTTGATAATCAAAACAACATTTGGTTTTGTACAGAGGAAGGAATATTCATTTTAAACCAATAACAAATGAATAAACCAATTTCAATATTGATAGTTTTATTGGTTCTTTTTGCTTGCGAAAAAGATGAATTTTATTCTGAAAAAAACTTTTCTTCTGAAATAAATTTTGATGTTTCAGAATGGATTTTAGAGGGCAGGAATATTACGTGTGTGGATTTTGACAAGGATGGAAATGCCTGGATTGCATC
>JABMPI010000437.1 GCA_013203755.1 Bacteroidota bacterium | reverse complement strand
TCCAGTTTAAAAATCAATTTGGATATTTAAGTAATATTCTCAGATGATTTTATACTCAAATCAAATCTACAAAAGTTGAAACAATTATTTTTTCAGTTCAAATTTCCGGCTGGAAGATTTTTCTGCTGTTGGAAAGTCAGAAGGCATTGCCAGTGTTACTTTGCCTGTGGCAGCCCATTCTACTCCTCGGATAAACGAGACAATAAAACCTACACCTTCGCATGAATAATCATCGTGCCCCAGAGTGGTGTGAAAAATTCGACCTTTGCCATAATTCAACACCATCAACATGGGTTCGTGCCGGTCTGTTGGCGCCTTCCTCGACATATCTTTTCCTGTTGCCAGAACGATCATGTTTTCACCCGGGCCACGCAATTTGGCATAGCATTCGTCTTTTGCAGTCATCCAAACCTTTGGCATTCCTTTGGTAATTGGATGGTCAGCTACACGTACAGTAATCGGAATCAAATGTTGCGGCCCATGAGAGCCAGCATTACCGGGTGAATTATCCCGAACCAATTCGCCTTCGTTGGTATAATAGACATATGGACCATCTTTCTCATTTCTATCCCCCCATCCGCCAATACCAATCATTTTGTTGTACTCTTTCCAGGTTGGAAACGAACGATATTGTTAAACGTATTGTTTTTCAATTCATTACATGCATCAAAAATAAGCATTTAATAAATTAGTAACGACAAAAATAATTGCATTCTTTGTCTCATGATGCCATAGAACTTCTGTTAGAACTTATAGGTTCAACGATACAAAAAAATGAACCTTCTTTAAAGCTATTTTGGGATAAAGTATAAAGGAATTAAAGAAGATTTTAGTTGTCAGAAATCTATCTAAAATGAATTCTCAGAATAATGCTTCACTTACATTTCAAAAAAAACTTATTAAATAAACGTCTCATATTCTGCACAATATATAAATCACTGAAAAAAAGTATACCCAACATGGTAACAATTTGTCCAACAAGAATTTTCAATAGCTCCATTTTTACCAAAACAAAATTTAGGAAATATATAAACAATTGCATAATTATTGTTTATCAATTTGATAGTTTCATTCATTCTTTTCAACAATCGACTTTTGACAACTTTACATTTAAAACGCGAAACTAGTTAATTGGAAAGTTTATTAAGAATAGGTATCATTGCAATATGAAAATTTACAGGATTTATAATATACTACTCATTTTTTTATCCATCCTTTTTGGCTGCCAGTCGAATCCAAGTACTGATTCTAAATCTCAAAAAGAAATTAAAACACCTCCACCTTCTAATGACGAATATTTTCAACAAATAGGAGAGGAAATAGGGTTGGACTTCACTCATTCTATTGGTGATGATGAATTAAGTAATATTGTTGAATCCAGTGGTGTTGGAGCAGCTTTTCTTGATTACGACCAGGACGGATTTGTGGATTTATATGTTTGTAACGGTACATGGGTTAATGGATTAAGCGGAGGGGAAAAACCAGATGTTTCACCTAAAAATCATCTGTATCGAAACCTTGGCAACGGTACTTTTGATGATGTAACAAGCAAAGCCGGAGTGGGTGGTCCATGGTATAGTATGGGAGTAACTGTTGGTGACTTTAACAATGACGGTTTTCCTGATTTATACGTTAGCAATTATGGAACAAATGTTCTTTATGAAAACAATGGAGATGGAACTTTTAATGATATTACAAAACGGTCAAAAGTAGGAGGGAAAGAAAATGAATTTAGTGTTGGCACAGTTTGGCTTGATTTTGATAACGATGGATTTCTTGATCTTTACGTTGGAAATTATCTGAATTTTGATCCTGAATATAACTATTTTTATGCCCCTGACGGTTTCCCCGGGCCTTTGGCCTACGATAGCCAGGCTGATGTTTTGTACCATAATAACGGAGATGGCACATTTGAAGATGTTACTCAAAATATGGGAATTACAGACCTCGATGGTCGTGCCATGGGAGTAGGTGCTGTTGATTATGACGACGATGGATTTGTTGATATTTATGTTGCAAACGACCATACTGTAAACTATCTGTGGCATAATGAAGGAGGGAAGGGATTCAGCGATATGGGAACCATGTCGGGTAGCGGTTTTAGTCAGAGAGGGGAAGCAACAGTAAGCATGTCTGTCGATTTTGCCGATTTTAATGGAGATAATTTAGTGGATATGTTTATTTCAGATGATAATTATTGTTCATTATACGAGAATCTTGGAAACGGAATTTTTAACGATAATGCTTATGTCTCAGGAATATCGGTTGCGTCAGGGCAATTTGTAGGGTGGTCTTCCTCTTTTATTGATTATGACAACGATGGCGATGTAGATATTTTTAAATCGAATGGCGAGTTAAAACACTTATATGGCCAGGAGGATCAATTGTTTGAGAATGTCGGAGGAGGCAAATTCAAAGATGTTTCGGTTGATTTAAGCCAATATTTCAGGGAAGAGCATGTTGGTCGCGGAGCTTGCCAGGGTGATTACGACAACGATGGTGATATTGATATTTTTATTGCTAATCTGGGTGGTAAATGTATGTTTTTGCGAAACAACAAAGGCAACCTGAATAACTGGTTAATGCTTAATTTGGTTGGGCATGTCAGTAATAGAGATGGAATAGGGGCTGTAATAAAACTCACCGCTGGAGGAAAAATGCAAACAGCCTGGAAAAAAAGTACCACCGGCTACCTTTCTCAAAACGACTCAAGGATTCATTTTGGACTTGAAAAAAATGAAACCATTGATAAGATTGAAATAAAATGGCCTTCCGGTAAATATCAGATATTGGAGAATATTAAACCTAACCAGTTACTTACGGTAAATGAACCTGAATAGATTTTTTGTTATGAAAACAGGTAGATTAATCATTATCAACAGGTTGGGGTTTATTTTAGTTGCAATTACATTGTTTTTTACTTCCTGTTCAAATAAACTATCCGAAGGGATGATAATTTTTACTCAGGTTTCAAAAACAGAACAGGGTGCAAACTTATCAATGGATTCATTTTTTGAGAATAAAGTTGAATCGCATATTTTAGCAATTGATGCTAATGAACCACAAAAAGCGCCTTTTGAATTGTCAACATATTTTTATTCTGCTTGCTCTCCTGAAGTTTCGTATAATGGCAGATTCATGATTTTTGCTGCACAAAAAAAGCAAACCGGAACATGGCAGATTTGGGAAATGAATTTAGGCAATTTAAAGGTCAGACAAATTACTTCTTTTGCTGAAAACTGTATCAATCCCGCCTATTTACCGGGTGATTGTTTTGTATTTAGTAGGTTATCAAATAAAAATAGTACGGTTAAGGCAGGCTATTCACTTTTTACCGGAAACCTTGATGGCACAAATATTCATCAAATTACATTTAATCCCCATACTTATTCTTTAACAAATGTTTTACAAGATGGACGGGTATTAACAATTAGCCAGCAGATTTTTCCTGATGCAGGTGAAAGAAAATTAATGGTTATACGTCCCGATGGAACCAAACAGGAGCTGTTTTATCAGGGTATAAATGGGAGCGAAATACTTTGTCGGGGAAAAGAAACCGTAGATGGTAAAATTGTTTTTATAGAATCGCAGAATGATAGCCTGGAAAGCGGGGACGTTATTTCTATTAATTATAATCGCCCACAGCACAGTCGCATAATTTTATCTTCAGGTTTAAAGGGCAGTTTCCGAAGTGTAAGTCCATTACAATCTGGTAGTTTATTGGTTTCTTATCGTCCTGAGGGCAATAATCATTATGGTTTGTATAATTTTTCTATTGAGAATAATTCACTTTCATTAATTTATGAAAAAAATGACATGAGTGTTTTGGAAGCTGTTGTAATAGCACAACGAAAGTGGCCTAAAAAGTTACCAAGTGAGGTAAACGTTGAAGAAAAAACCGGATTACTGATGTGTCAGGATATAAATTTTTTGGGGAATGAATCCGATGTTAATGGCAATGATATATTCAGAGCTGAGAGAATAGAGGTGATTGGCGTTGATTCAACACTTGGGATGGTTAATGTGGAAGAAGATGGATCCTTTTATTTAAAAGTTTTAGCAGACACTCCTTTCCGAATAAAAACAATTGACAAAGATGGCCACGTTGTAAAAGGGCCTGGAAGTTGGATTTATCTACGTCCTAATGAAAGGCGTGGGTGTATAGGTTGTCACGAAGATAGAGAACTAGTTCCGGGAAACAGACAACCGCTATCCGTATTAAAGGATCCGATTAATGTTCCGCATCAGAGTAAGAAAATGGCTAAAAAGCAGACAGGATTAGAATAGATATGAGCAGAATTAAATTAATATTGATTTTAGGAATTATATTTGGAATGGGATGGATAGTGTATTTCCCAGGGCGAAGAATGGCCAGAGATCATGTTAATAATAAAACAGCTGTCACAGATCATCCTCTTTTATGTACTTCATGCCATGTTTATACTTCTAAGAATAAGTTCATTTCAAAAATAATCAATGCAGATTATTACTCTCCGTTCAATATTGCTGTTTCCAAAAATGGCAACCGTTTGTATGTGGTTGCACAGGATTCTGATGAGTTAATGGTCGTTGATCCTGAGAAAAACAAAGTAGTAGATAAGATCGCTGTTGGAGAACACCCACATAGTGTAATTCTGGATAAAAATGAAAAATTTGCCTATGTCAGTAATGAATGGTCAGATAATGTATCAGTTATTGATGTGGCTACCTCGATAGTGATTGACACGCTTTACACTGGGAATGGTCCTGCTGGACTTGCTCTAAGCTCAAATGAAAAGTATCTCTACGTTGTCAATGCTTTTGGGTCTGATCTATCTGTAATCGACCTTTCTACAAAGGAAGAACGAAAAAGATTAATCACAGGGAATAACCCAACCGGAACTTCACTGTCTCCCGATGGAAAATTTCTATATGTAACAAGTAGGCGTGCGAATATTGCACCTTATGGAGAACCATTAATAAGTGAATTAACTATAATCAACGATAGCACCCAGAGGTCGATGAAAAAGAACATCGAATCAGCTTATTTAATGGAGAATGTTACTTTCGCTCCTGATGGTGATCTGGCTCTAATGACTTTGATTCGTCCAAAAAACAATATTCCGTCCATACAGGTTGAACAAGGATGGATGATGACACATGGAATAGGTATTGTTGAACATGGAAAAGGAGGTAGAGTAGTACAGTTGCTACTCGATGAACCCAATGCCTATTATCCTGATCCCTTTGATATTGTTATTACGCCAGATGGGAAAAAAGCATTTGTATCTAATTCTGGCGTTGATTGTATTTCAGTTATTGCCATGGACTCCATCAGGAGCATTCTTGCTGAATCTTCACCGGAAATGCTAAAAAGGTTTTCGAATGATCTGGGGGTCAGCCACCGCTTTGTAATTAAACGAATTCCTACCGGGGCAAATCCCAAGGGCTTGGCTCTATCATCTGACGGTAAACGGTTATATGTTGCAGAGCAGCTTGAGGACAAAATCGGGGTAATAAACACCGAAAGCCTTGAAACCATGAGATCCATTGATCTGGGAGGTCCCGGCAGGATCACAGTTGCAAGACACGGTCGCAGACTTTTTAATAATGCCGGGCATACTTTCCAAAACCAGTTTTCGTGCTACACCTGCCATCCCGATACGCATGAAGACGGTCTTGTATATAATATGGCAGCAAAAAACATGGGACGTAATTTGGCAAATACTTTGTCATTACGTGAAATAGGAGATACTGCTCCATTCAAATGGAACGGAAAGAATCAGACTGTTTATAAACAGGATGGGATTCGATTTTCTACAGTACTCACCAGAACAGAGCAATTTAGTTATAAAGATCTGGATGCAATAGTAGCCTATATAAAAAGAGGAATAAAGCAACCTCCAAATCTGATGTACAATCCCAATGGAGAATTAACAGCATCACAACTTCAAGGCAAATTACTTTTTGAAAGAAATGAAGATAATTCTGGCAACGTGATTCCCGAAAAGAATCGATGTATTACGTGTCACCCTCCTCCTCTATTCACAAATTTAAAAATGGCACACGTCAGTACTTTGGCTGAAACTGACGATCCCACGCGATTTGATACACCTCAACTGATTAATATTCATGCTTCAGCGCCCTATTTACATGATGGTCGTGCAGCAACACTTGAAGAAATTTGGACAATTTATGGCACCGATGATAAACATGGGTACGTTAATGATATGACAAAAATGCAATTGAATGATATGGTTGATTACTTAAAATCCCTTAGAGGTCCGGGATACGAACATGGTGTTCAAATAGTCAACACATCTCATATAAAGAATTAAATTAATGAAGACAATCATGTTGAAAACAGCTAAAAGGAAATATTCAAAAATTACAGTGATAGCTGTTTTAATTTTTGGAATTGGGTTGCTCGGATTTACCGGAAAAGTTCGATATCCGGCAGATTCAAACATTTCGGGTAAAAGTAAAATTATAAATATTGAAACGAAGGCATCATTCCCTGAAAATAAAGGGAACAATACAGATATAAGCCCTATGCCGGTTTATGGCAATTGGCGTAATTTTTCTACCGAAGATGGATTATCAGACGATCATACTTATTGTGTGAAAATCGATGGTGAACGTGTATTGGTTGGAACACATGAAGGGCTGGCCGTTTACGAGGAAGGGAAATGGAAAACATATACAACCACTGACGGATTGGCTCATAATGGTATTATAGCAATCGATGTGAGTGAGCAAACAGGCGATGTTTGGCTGGGTACCATGGGGGGTTTATCACGTTGGTCGGGAGGCATCTTCGAAAACTTTACACAAATGAACAGTGGTATGCCAAATGATTTAATATACTCGGTTATTTGTGATGGAAAAGATGTATGGGTAGCAACAGGTGGAGGTGCCGGGCGTTTCGATACCTTCACAAAACAATGGAATATTTTTACTGAAAAAAATGCCCCTATGCATGAACCATGGACTTATGGTATTTGTGAAGGCGATGGTAAAATATTTATTGCAGCCTGGGGGGGGGTGTTGTGGAATACACAAAGGAAACTCAAAAATTCAGGGATTATGTCGATCCGGATGGGAATATGGAAATTGACCTTTTCCCAGATGATGGTGTAGTTCACGACATTACAACAGGAACTTCATGGGCAGATGGTTATTTATGGGTTGCCACTTATTTCGGGTTAAGCCGTTACGACGGGGTTCACTGGAAGGGATATTTTGACCATGACAGTGGGTTAGCCAGTAATTTTATTAACTACATAAAAGCAGAAGGTCGAATAGCTTTTATTTGTACCGATAAAGGATTAAGTAGCACAGATGGTACAAATTGGGTGACTTACACGAAAAATGAAAATACCATAAATGGGAAAGCCATAATAATTAATGGCACTGACAAAAAGGAGTTGGTATTGACCCCATCAATATCTCATAATTTTATTTCTGGTGTTGATGCAAAAGAGGGTGTGCTGTGGGTCGCAACTTCAAAAGGAGTGAGCAGAGGTGAATTATTAAAATAATCAGGAATTATTAGTCGAATTAAAGTGAATAAAAATGAAGAAACTGAATTTTTGGAGTGCAATAGTCATTTTCCTGATAATAATATTTTCAGGTATGAATTTAAACGCCCAGGAAAAAAAGTTGATGTATGGCAATACGCCTGATAGTGTGTTTCCCTATAATAATTTCCAGAAAGCTTATAAATATCATTTTGTTGAACCCATCCTGTTTAATGGCCCAGGTCGCGAGAAACTACCGCCCAAAGGTTTGCAGGAAGTTAGAATCGGATTTCTGGGACCATTGGAAGGTTCTGCAATTGTGCCACTTGGAAAACAGATGTTAAACGGAGCTACACTGGCTATTGAGGAGGCAAACAATAAAGGTGG
>JABMPI010000436.1 GCA_013203755.1 Bacteroidota bacterium | reverse complement strand
CTTTGTTGTGAATAAAAATAACTACGCCTAATTTACTCATTAATTTAATTTTTGTAATTGGTATTCGTGATTTCGCTTTGCTCAATTCCCGAAAAGCTATCTGCATTGAGTATAGGTTTGCAAACCTGATTTTTTATTGAAGTATAAGCGAGGTTTTTTCAATTTTGCAAAAGGGCAAATCTTTAAATAATAGATTTGGATTTTGAAAATGGGAGGGTGTAGAAAACAAAAAAGGTGCTTGTTAAAGCACCTTTTTCTGTATCTATTTTTGATTTAATTAAATCCAACGGATGTATTTAAAATCTTGTCGGTGAGCCAAATCTTTGTTTTTTGGAAACAACCTAAAACCGTAATTAAACGATCCGGGGTGATTAGGACTTATTTTGTGTTTGTAAATGTATGTTGATCCTTCGCTGCATTCAGCTTTAAATTCAACAGTATCCACAATTTTAGTTGGTACATTAGTTCCGCCTTCTGTAACAATTAACTCAACGCCAACTTCCTGGCATGAAAGTCCGTTTAAATCTACAGTTACCTCAACCGGATAATCTTGCCCCATTACCATTTTGTTGGTAATTCCATCAGCAATTCCAATGTTAAGTACTTCAATATCGTCCCATCTTGCACTTACCTCATATTTCCAACTTGCCAATTCTTTGGCCAGTTTAAAGTCGTCGCTAACTATTTTTGCCGACCTTTCGAATTGAGGGTTATAATAACGGTCCTGATAATCTTTTATCATTCTTCCAGTAGTGAAATGCGGAGCAACTTCAGCCAAAGTATTTTTGATAAATCCAATCCATTTTTCAGGAATGTCATTCTTTTTACGGCTATAGAAAGCATCAACAACTTCTTCTTCAATAATATTGTAAATGGTATCTACATCCAGTTCATCCTGAAATTCCTGAACATCGTAAGTTCGTTCGGCAGGCAATGCCCAACCTGCATCTTTTTTGTATCCTTCAACCCACCATCCGTCTAAAACAGAGAAGTGAAGTGTACCGTTCATTACTCCTTTTTCTCCACTTGTACCAGAAGCTTCCAATGGGCGAGTTGGTGTATTTAACCAAACGTCTACACCTTGAAGTAACATTTTTGCCAGGTTCATATCGTAATTTTGAACAAACAAAATTTTACCTCTGAACTCAGGACGTTTTGAGATTTCAACAATATTCTTAATTAAATCCTGTCCCGCTTTATCAGCCGGGTGAGCTTTCCCAGCAAAAATAAATTGAACAGGGCGGTCTGTACTATTTGCAATTTTTGCCAATCTTTTTAAGTCGCGGAACAATAAATTCCCCCGTTTGTAAGTAGCAAAACGTCGGGCAAAACCAATGGTTAAAGCATCTGGGTTTAATTTACCCATTACTTCCGAAATTAGTTTTGGATTCTCGTGACGTTTAATCCAGTTATCAGAAAAACGCTCTTTTATATAATTGATTAATTTTAAACGTAATTTTTTACGAAGCTCCCAAATTTCATTGTCAGGAACATTGTAAATATTTTTCCATGCTTCAAAATCCAATTGAGTTGCAGGGAAATTTTCGCCAAAATATTTTTTATGAATGTCTTTCCACTCTTGCGCTGTCCAGGTTGAATAATGAACTCCGTTTGTAACATAACCAATTTCCAATTCTTCTTCCAAAAATCCCGGGTACAAACCTTTAAGTACGTTTTTACTTACGACGCCATGCAACATACTTACTCCATTAATTCCTTGCGACACATTGCAGGCAAGGTAACTCATGTTAAAGTGATCTTCGTCTTTATTCGTTTTTCCAAGAATATCGAATTCTTCCCATTTTAATCCAATTGTTTCGGGGAAAAAGTTCATATAATGTCTGAAAATATCGTTATGGAACGAATCGTGACCGGCAGGAACAGGAGTGTGTGTTGTAAAAACAGTTGACGCACTTACCACTTCTTTGGCTTCTGCAAATGTCAGGTTATTATTTTTTACGAGGCCTGCAATTCTTTCAATTCCTATAAAAGCTGCGTGTCCTTCGTTACAATGGTAAATGTCTGATTTGTAGCCTAATTTCTCTAATGCTTTAATTCCTCCCAATCCTAAAAGCATCTCTTGTTTTAAACGGTTTTCGTTGTCGCCACCATATAAATGATGCGTAACAAAACGGTCTTCTTCACGATTTTCGATGTGGTCGGCATCTAATAAATAAAGTTTTACATGGCCAACTTTTACCTCCCAAACTCTTGCTAATAATTTTCTTCCAGGGTAATCGATTTCAAATTCAATCCAGTTTCCGTCCTTGTCTAAAGCAGGAGTTACTGGTATTTTTGAGAATTGTTGCGCCTCGTAGTTTGCCATTTGCTCACCATGTAAATTCAAGTTTTGCTTGAAATAACCATAACGATAAAGCAATCCTACTGCAACTAAATTTACCTTCGAGTCGCTGGCCTCTTTTAAATAGTCGCCTGCTAAAATTCCTAAACCACCAGAGAAAATTTTAAGACTGTCGTGTAAACCATATTCCATACTGAAATAGGCAATTTCGGGG
>JABMPI010000435.1 GCA_013203755.1 Bacteroidota bacterium | reverse complement strand
GATTTAGGTAGTGGCAGAGGATCCGATGTATTGCGCCTGGCGGAAGAGGTGGGTGAAACGGGTTTTGCATATGGAATTGATGTGTCGGAAGGAATGTTAAAAAAGGCCGAAAAAAATGCACGTAAATTGGGGGTTGACAATGTTCAATTTGTAAAATCGGAATTGGAGGATATTAAATTGGAGTCTAACACGGCCAACCTTGTTATTTCCAATTGTACTATCAATCACGCTTCCGATAAATTTAAAGCCTGGAGCGAAATAGAACGTATCTTAAAAAACAGTGGGCGGTTTATTGTCAGCGATATTTATTCCATTGGCGAAGTTCCTGAAGAATATAAAAGCGACCCGCAAGCAGTAGCGGAATGTTGGGCTGGAGCAACTACCAAACAAGAATATTTAAACACCCTTGCAAAAGTAGGCTTTAAAAACATCGAAATTATTGAAGAGAGCAGCCCCTATAAAAAAGGGAAAATAGAAGTTGTGAGTTTTACCATTGCCGGCACAAAAAAATGTTGTAATTAATCTGATAATTAGATAGATTTTCAGATATAAGATATGAGACAAAATACAGATTAAATGGGAAACACTAAACCGGATTTACTTCTGTATCATTTTAATTTTCGGATGAAGAGCTAAAATAACGAACTATTATAATTCATATATAAATTCAATTTAATCAATGAAGTCATTAGTAAAAACGACGAAAAAAGGAGACAGTAAAGTAGCACAGTGTTGTGCTAAAAATTCCAGGAATGTAATGGGCTGTCACGACTAAAAATTTGCAGAACCCACGTTATTTATGCTACGTGGGTTCTCAGTTTTAATTTTTATTATAGAAATGCAATATTCAAAACACAACATATTTTCAAAAATAGCGGAATCGGAAAGCTACTACATTGTAAATCCTTTATCGGGGCAGGCAGATATTTTGGAGCCAAAAGAGGCACAAAAATATATTGACCAAAACATTACCAATACACAGGCCTACATCGACAAAGGTTATTTGGTTGAACCAAAAGAAGAAGCAAAGCTTTTCAAGAAAAAATACCTCGACTTTATAGATGAACGGGATAGCGATGAAGTTCAACTGTTTTTTACGCCCTGGTACACTTGTAATTTTAACTGTTCGTACTGTTTTCAAGATGAATACACCAACGCAAATGACGATGTAAAAGATGAGGTTATTGATGCCTTTTTTAAGTACATCGACGAAAAATTTGTAAGCAGGCAAAAGTACATTACTATTTTTGGGGGCGAACCACTTTTGAACTCTCCAGCCAAAAAAGAATCGATAAAAAAGGTGATTGCCGGAGCAAACCAGCGTAATCTCGACATTGCATTTGTTACAAATGGTTACCACATTACCGAATACATCGACATTTTAAAAACTGCCCGAATTCGTGAAATTCAGGTAACTGTTGACGGAACCCAACAAGTTCACGATTCGCGAAGAATGTTAAAAGGAGGCAAAGGCAGTTTTAGTAAAATTGCTGAAGGTGTTAGTTTGCTTTTGGAAAATAATATGCCCGTTAATATGCGTATGATTGTTGATAAAGACAACATCAACACCCTTCCCGATTTAGCCCGGTTTGCCATTGAAAAAGGTTGGACGGAGAGTCCGTTTTTTAAAACTGCGCTGGGGAGAAACTACGAGCTACACCATTGTCAAACAAACAATACCCGGCTCTTTAAACGCATTGAAATGTATCAGGAAATCTATGACATCGTAAAAGAACATCCTGAAATATTGGAATTTCATAAGCCGGCATTTTCCATTGCAAAATTTATTTTTGAAAATGGTGAATTACCCAATCCTCTGTTTGATTCGTGCTCCGGAGCTAAAACCGAATGGGCATTCGATTATTCGGGCAGAGTGTATTCTTGCACTGCAACAGTTGGCAATATTGGTGATGAGTTAGGTACGTTTTATCCTAAAATAGAATTAAAAGAGGACCTGATTGAGGAGTGGGAAGAGCGTGACGTTTTATCCATTAAAGAGTGTAACAACTGTCCTGTTCAGCTGGCGTGTGGCGGAGGCTGCGCAGCCATTGCAAAAAGCAGAACCGGAAAACTTCACTCGCCCGACTGCAGGCCGGTAAAAGGTTTATTAGAACTTGGAATAGGATTATATAGTGTCTCTTAGAAAACGTCAATAACTGCGTTATGCTTATCTTGAAAACAGTCATTTACGAAAGTAAATTCCTTGATTTTTAAGATTTCGCAAGCCTTGTTCTTGACATTTTCAAAGAAGCCACTGGAAAGTAGATATTTTTTAAGAGTACCACTAAAATCAATTAATACATAGACCATGAAAGAGATAACTACAAATGAATTTAAAAACGAAGTATTAAATGGCGGTAAAGTAGCCGTTGATTTTTACTCAAGTGAATGTCCTCCTTGTGAAGCTCTTGCTCCAAAGTTTGAAAATTTATCAAAATTGTATGGTGAAGACATCAAATTTATAAAGATTTTTAGGCAAGAGAACAGAGACCTGGCACAAAGTTTGGATGTTAATGGCTCCCCAACGGTAATCTTTTATAACAATGGAGAACTGGTTGGAGACAAATTAACAGGCGGTATAAAACGTTCCGAATTGATTAGCAATTTGAACGCCTTGATTCCTGAAGAAAAGGTTACGGAGATTACAAAAAATATAAAACGCAGAGTGTCAGAGTACGATACCTTGATTTTGGGTGGTGGCCCGGGTGGACTTACTGCCGGTTTGTATCTTTGTCAGGCAAGGGTGAATGCCGTGCTTGTGGACACAATGTTACCCGGTGGTCAAATTTCATCGACACATAAAATTTCGAATTATCCCGGGTTTATTGAACCACAACCTGGTTTTATGTTGGCGCATTATATGTCGGAGCAAACAAAAATATGTGGTGCAAAATACAAAGTTGCCGTTGATGTTACCAACCTCGATTTAATAAATAAAACCATTGTGGTTGACGAATATGAAACCATAAAAGCAAAGAAAATTATTCTGGCAACCGGAGCATCTCCACGGTATTTGAATGTGCCCGGAGAGAAAGAACTAAAAGGGAATGGTATTTCGTATTGTGCTACTTGCGATGCAAAATATTTTCACGATAAAGAGGTAATTATTATTGGTGGTGGAAATACTGCAATTGAGGAGGCCGATTTTATTTCGAAGTTTGCAAGCAAAATAACTATTTTTCATCAGTTCGATAAATTGCAGGCCAATAAAGAAGCTCAGGAAAAAGCTTTTGCCAATTCAAAAATAAGTTTTGTTTTTGATACTGAACCCAGAGGGTTTGAGAAAAATGGGAATCGGGTTCGCGTTGCTACCGAAAATATAAAAACGGGCGAAAAATCGACTTTGGAAGCTGATGGTGCTTTTGTTTTTGTAGGGATGAAACCAAACACTGATTTGTTTAAGAACGCTTTGGAAATGGATGAGTGGGGATACGTAAAAGCGAATGAAGATATGAAGACTAATATTGATGGTGTTTATGTTGTAGGCGATTTACGAAGCAAAAAATATCGTCAGATTACTACCGCTGTGGCCGATGGAACGATTGCTGCAATTGCGATTACCAAAGAATTGGATTAATGGAATTTAAAAAATTAGAAATTGAACCGGAAGGCAGTTGGGTTAAGCAGAAATTTGGGACACCACACGCTAAAAAAACAATAATCTACATCGCTTTGGGAGCAGTAGCCGGGCTTGTTTATTTTTACTTCACAGAAGGAAAACAAATAGAGAACATCACATCGGGAGAAATATTTAAAAGTATGCTGGTTGGAGGATTTTTCGGATTTTTTATTACCAATAGTCCGTGTGCGAGAGGGAAGTGTTAAGCCTACTCAAAGAAGAAGCAAATTATCACATTTGGAATAGATGTATAAGATGCAAATATGGTTATCCGAATATATCGCGATTGGTTCTGAAATATTTAGTTCTATTTCCTCAAAATCACCCGTTGCGAAAAACTACCAAACTGCAACAAATAAATACCTTGTGGTAAACTTCTCAAATCGACCTGAGAATTGGTTGAGTTAATTTCTTTTGCTATTACTTTTATGCCTGTCAAATTATAGACATTCAGTAAACTGCCTTCCTCATTCAATCCGGTAAAATGTACAATTCCGGTGGTTGGATTGGGATAAAACTTAATCTCTGTTTCATCGGATAAATCATTTATTCCAACAATTGTGTTGAGCTTTAATACTTCCCAATTATTCCCAAAATGATTGTCAACATCTTCGGAAACCAGTGATATTCCTTCCCCTGTTAAAACCACGGGCCACGAAACAGTACTGCTATATTCGATGTTGTCTATGATAATCCCATCTGGTGTTTCCAGTTGAATAGTTTCACCCTCATCAGCCAGACGGCCACTTTCCCACTGGTAAACAACCTGCCCCTTGTTTTGCCAGAAACCTGAACCTGAATTGTAGGTGATATAAACTTTCCTGCCTGGTTTTATCATGGAACCTTCAGGAAACCGAAAAGTTATTCCTTTGGTAAATTCAAACCATGAAATATCTAGGACAGTATTTCCTGAATTTGTCAATTCGACAAATTCATTAACCTCTGAAGTTATATCTGATTTATAGGCAATTGCACTAATAAATAGTTGATTGAAATGCTGAACAACCGCCAAACTGGCTCCTATATTTCCATCGGTACCGGCTGCCACGCATGGCGACGAGTTAGTCAAACTGAAATCGAACAGGTTAGGATTGCGAAATTGAGGATTGGCAAACAAGTTATCCTCACCGGCTGGTAAAGCAAAATTATCGGATACAGAATTGGAAATATTAATGGTTGATCTGGAATCGGAAATATAAGTAGCATCGTAAACATTCGATAAAATGGAATTGGTTACAATCGCATTCCCACCGGCATCACCAGCATTTTTTTCGTAACACGCAATTGAAGTTTGGTTTCCATAAAAGGTACAGTGATCAATAATTACCCGGCTCGAATCTTTTAACCCGATACCCAGGTTGCAATTCACAAATATTGAATTTGAAATTGTGCCCGACGATTGCTGTCCCACCGAAATTCCTTTATCAGTAATATTATAAGCTGCCACATTTTTCATAGTGATATTTTTAGCCTTTTCACCAATGTCGATTCCATCGCTGTTAAAACCAATAAAATTATAAATAACACAATTCTGAATAACACCGTCGGTAATATCATCAAAATCAATTGCGTCGGTATCGGGTAAATTGTTTCCAACAAATTCGCAATTATCGATGAATCCTTTTCCATATTTAATGTTGATTAAATCGCCGGTAATTTCTGAGTGTAATTTGCTGTTTACCATTTTCACATCCGAATACCGGGCAACAACAGGGTTGGCATAAACGTTTTCGATTACAACCCCATCCAAAGTCAATACCGAATGAAAAACGGAGACAGCGGCAATTTCGCGAAGCGGATGATTTCCTTGCGAAGCATCTTCAATAACAACATTAATCAGCGAAGAAGTATCGGCATTCACAAAATTCAGAATTCCCCATTTTTTATTACTAGCCCCGGGATTACTCCGAAATATTACAGGCTCACCTTCAGTTCCGTTTGCAACCATCGAACCATTAATTTCTATGGACACATCGTCCGACATCCATAACTCAACACCGGGTTCAATTATCAATTTCCCAGTTGAAGTGACAGTTACATTATCAGAAACTTTATAAGGAGAACATTCCTTGTTTAAAATCATCTCCGCTGTTATTTCCTCAGGAAGAATACAACTTCCATCGCTTTCGAAAACAGCAACCAGACCTTCACCTTTATTGTGAATAAATTTCAGGTTCGGGTTTGTGCTTATAAATTCATTTGTATTAAAAATTACAGTCGATAATTCGAGGGCGAAACTAATGTCACTGCTGGTTCCCGAAGACTGATGAAGCTCTACAGCTATTGTATTCATACCCGTATCCAATGAGCTTATCTCAATGGAGTACGTTGTAAAATCACTCTCGGAGGAACCACCAACAGCACTCAATGCTTTTGTCTGGTGGCTAATTTCGCCCGAGGGTAAATTCTCTCTTGCTACCTCAACTCCATTTAAATATACAATTGCTCCATCGTCACATTTTAATCTCACTTTAAGGTTTTGAACAGCACTTGTATTTTCAACCGAAAAGGTTTTTCTGAAATAGGTTGTAATGTGTTTGTTCCCCGAATCGCCACCGTAACTGAGCACTGTATTTTCATCACCATCACCATATCCCAGCTCTGCCTGGCCTTCGTTCCAGGTTTCAATCCCATATTCTGCCGACATCCAATTTGAGGCCAATTCTTCTCCTCTGTCATTATATTTCCACACTTCTTCTTCAGCAACAATAATAT
>JABMPI010000434.1 GCA_013203755.1 Bacteroidota bacterium | reverse complement strand
TGCCATTGTGGTAAATACAAACGAATCCGTTATAAAGGAATTGTTTGTGACCGCTGTGGTGTTGAAGTTACAGAGAAAAAAGTGCGTCGTGAGAGAATGGGACATATCTCTTTGGTTGTTCCTGTTGCTCATATTTGGTATTTCAAATCGTTGCCAAATAAAATTGGATATTTAATTGGGCTTCCTACAAAAAAGCTTGATACAATTATTTATTACGAACGTTATGTAGTAATAAATGCGGGTGTAAAAGCAGTAGATGGCGTTAAACAATTAGATTTTTTAACTGAGGAAGAATATCTTGATATTCTGGATACACTTCCAAAGGAAAATCATCTGTTAGATAGCGATGATCCAAATAAGTTTATTGCAAAAATGGGTGCCGAAGCTCTGTTTGAAATTTTAAGCAGAATCGAACTCGATACTTTATCATATGATTTAAGGCACAAAGCAAATACTGAAACATCTCAGCAACGTAAAAACGAAGCCTTAAAAAGGCTGCAAGTTGTTGAAGCGTTCAGAGCAAGTAAGAGTATAAATCGTCCGGAATGGATGATTGTACGTGTTGTTCCGGTTATTCCTCCGGATTTACGTCCATTGGTACCATTGGATGGTGGACGTTTTGCAACTTCAGATTTGAACGATTTATACCGAAGGGTAATTATTCGTAACAACCGTTTAAAAAGGTTAATCGAAATTAAAGCTCCTGAGGTAATTTTGAGAAATGAAAAACGAATGTTACAGGAAGCTGTAGATTCGTTGTTCGATAATTCAAGAAAAGCAAACGCCGTTAAAACGGAAAATAATCGTCCCTTAAAATCACTTTCAGATAGTTTGAAAGGAAAGCAAGGACGTTTCCGTCAGAACCTTTTAGGAAAACGTGTTGATTATTCTGCGCGTTCTGTAATTGTGGTTGGACCAAAATTGAGAATCCACGAATGCGGTATTCCAAAAGATATGGCAGCTGAACTTTACAAACCCTTTGTAATTCGTAAATTAATTGAACGAGGAATTGTAAAGACAGTTAAATCGGCGAAAAAAATAGTTGACCGAAAAGACCCAGTAGTTTGGGAGATTTTGGAAAACGTATTGAAAGGACATCCTGTTTTATTAAACCGGGCTCCTACACTTCACCGTTTGTCAATTCAGGCTTTGCAACCTGTACTAATCGAGGGTAAAGCAATTCAGCTTCATCCGTTGGTATGTACCGGTTTCAACGCCGACTTCGATGGTGACCAAATGGCGGTACATTTACCTCTTGGTAATGCAGCAGTTTTAGAAGCACAGTTATTAATGCTTGCTTCGCATAACTTGTTGAACCCTGCTAATGGTGCACCTATTCAGGTTCCTTCGCAAGATATGGTTTTGGGTCTATATTACATGACCAAACCGCGCAAAGGTTGTAGAGGAGAGGGAATGACCTTCTATTCTCCTGAAGAAGTAATGATTGCGCACGCTGAAAAGGTAATTGATCTTCATGCTATTATTAAAGTAAAAGTAGAAGATGTAGATGAAAATGGTGAAATATTCAAGCATGTAATTGAAACTACTGTTGGACGAGTATTATTTAATGAAAATGTACCTCGCGAAGCAGGATACATAAATCAGTTGCTTACCAAAAAGTCATTGAGAACAATTATTACCGATGTTTTCAATATTAGTGGAAATTCAATTACTGTTGATTTCTTAGATGATATTAAGAACCTTGGTTACCAAATGGCATACAAAGGTGGCTTGTCGTTTAACCTCGATGATGTTATTATTCCTGAAGCTAAGGAAGAAATTGTTAACAACGGTTATAAAGAGGTTGAAGAGGTAATGAACAATTACAATATGGGTTTCATTACCAATAACGAGAGATACAATCAGGTTATTGATATTTGGACACATGCCAACACGAAGCTGACTCAAACTGTTATGAAAACCTTGAGTGAAGATAAACAAGGTTTTAATTCAGTTTACATGATGCTTGACTCAGGCGCCAGGGGTTCGAAAGAACAGATTAGACAGCTGAGCGGTATGAGGGGATTGATGGCGAAACCACAAAAATCAGGTGCTACCGGCTCCGAGATTATAGAAAACCCGATCCTGTCGAATTTTAAGGAGGGATTATCTGTGTTAGAGTACTTTATTTCTACACACGGTGCCCGTAAGGGTCTTGCAGATACTGCACTGAAAACAGCTGATGCAGGATACCTTACCC
>JABMPI010000433.1 GCA_013203755.1 Bacteroidota bacterium | reverse complement strand
TTTGTGTTTGATTGTGTACCTACCTGAAAAGCCGTCAATGTTAATAGTAGAATTACACTTAGCAATATCGCTTTTTTCTTCATGTTATTTATCCTTAAAATATATTTATGTAACATTTATAACATCAAATATTGTTAGAGCATACATCGACAGTAAATATATAGTAGAATTTGCGAAGAAAAATGAAATTAAACTAATAGGTGTAAATCCTACTGTCCTTTTCCAAATGAAAGCGATAAATGTCCAAAACCCTAAAAAACAAACCGCTATCAACCAACGTGCTATTTCAGGGAAAATATTATACTGTATTTCAAATAAATCTGATATCCCGTACCACAAGAAAACTGAAGTAAGCATAGTTACTACAAAAATGATTAACCATTTATCATTATTCTCCTTCCCTAGAAAAAGACTAAACGAAAACATTGCTAAATAGAAAATTCCCGATGATATATTTATCATAATTCAATTCCTCCATCTTATATAGTATATCCAATTTCTTGCTGTCTAACGACCAAGCTCACCGGCGGCAATGAAGCGCAGCGGAATTGCCGTCCGTGTGCAGCGCCTTGTTAGCCGTTTTTTATGTAACAAGCTCACCATGCACATCTTTAACTTTATGTAGTTTTTCAATGGCACTCCATTTTGCATTTATTACTTCTTCAATTTGAGTTGTGACAGTATTTGCCATTTTTGCATCTATAAATAATGGCAGTTTTAATTCTTGCCATCTATTTGCTATATTCGGCAATGTTGTTTCAATCAAAACCTTGTTAAATGCTTGCATAGCAACTAAACGATGAGATAACAAATAAAGAAGGTAATGTGGCGTTAAACCGTATTTATTGTTTTTGACTACTCTTAATACAAGTATCTCTCTTGTTAGCAGGACATTTGTATCGTGTGGCGAAACCATTGCAACGCTACCAATTCTATAACTACCTCGACGAACATAAAGAATATCACCCACATTAAGATTTTTGTTTTCGCCCTTCATCTTTTTATATATATTTTCAGGAATACTTGAGGTTGGGTCTTTATATACTTCCCAATTAACAATATCTTTTACTCTTATATATGAGACATCACCTCTACCTTTATATTCCGCAGGAGGTGACCCGTGACCATCAAAGTGTTGAATGACACCCTCATTAATTAATTGCTTTATTGGAACGAGTTTTAATTTCTTTATTTTCGCAATTTCTTCAACTTCCTTGTCTCTAGTTTCCCAGTAGTATCTAGGAACAAATATATTTCTATCTTTAACTTGCTTTGAATCAACTGAAAAAATATATTTCTTTTTACTTTTTCTATTTTCTTCAATGATTAGTTTAATATCATCCCATGTTTGCTCTTTATCAACTTTTTGTGTGACTGGGTCCCATCTGTAGATTTCCTTTCCTTGATGGTCATGCCCCATTTCTTCTGCAACTGCAAAATTTATATTTTTACTTTGTTTAGTGTTTTTTTGTAGAACAATAATAATGCACTTTGCATTATTATGAGGTCTAAATGTGTTATGAGGTAAATCTATAACCCATTTTATATTATGGTTTTCCATAAATTGCATTACAGGTCTTGCTCTAGGCGCATGAAAGAAAGTTTCAGGTAAAACAATACCCATAACTCCACCATCTTTTAGTAATTGCAAACTTCGTTCGATAAATAATACTTCTGGTCGCATCTCTGTATTTTTTTTATCAGTTTTTACATAAGTATTCCCTTCTTTTTTCCATTTATTAGCCAAATCATATTGAGCTAGTTTGCTTTCACCTACGACTTTAATATCTTTGCCAAAAGGAGGATTGGTTAGCAGTACATCAAATTTAGATAGCTCTATACTCTGTTTTGTTTTGTCCTTCCAGTTTTTAGGGACTTCAAGACTATCTTCACAAAAGATACCTCCTTTTCCATCCCCAATAATTGCCATATAGGCTTTTGATACCTTGCTTAGAAATTCATCTTTTTCTATGCCTCTGATATTATGAATTGCAGCAGCCATTTTTTCTTCTTGTAACGCTAAGTCTGACCAGCCATATTCCTTAGATTGGGATTCTAACTCGCCCCACATAAACTTAAGGCTTTCCACAAGAAAGCCACCTGAGCCGCAGGCTGGGTCAATTATTAGTTGGTCTGGCTGTGGTTTAATTATCTCCACCATTAATCTAACTATATTTCTTGGGGTAAAAAATTGCCCTTGTCCGCCTTTTAAAGCATAACCAATAAAAGTTTCAAAGGCGTCTGCAACAACATCGCGCTCTGAGCCTGTTAAGCAGTAATTTTGTAATTCACCAACAATATAGACAACCGATTTATCATCAAGACTTATCTTGTCGCTAAAATCTATAACTTCTTTATATTTTGTTTGAACTTTTTTAAAAATATCTTTTATTCTTTTCGAGATTACCTGATCGCTTTCATCTACACCAGCACGAAACTCAACCATTTCATCTTGTTTTGTGAATCGTTCATCATATATTTTACAAAAAATAATATTAATTAACTGCTGCGCAAGAACTTCGTCTCTAGTTGCACCGACCGTATTACCAGCTAAATGATTTCTAATGGCTTTAAATACAACTTTCAAGTTATGAGGAATAGTTAGGTCTCTTCGTTTAAACCTACCAATATCTTCAATTCGTTCGCCATTTCTCGGGATGTTTGGGATTTCAGAAAAAAGTACCTTTCCAGATTTTTCAGTTTTTTTAATGTAGAGTCTTTCCTCTCCATTAAACCAAACACCTAGACGGGCAGTTGAAAACGTAAGGTAATTTTTTAATTGAGTTAAACCATCTTTTCTCGTTTTTCTTTTGCATTCAACAACGATAAAAAGGCTTTCGTCTGACTTTTTGTTACTATCAAAAACACCAATATCTATTGGATATTCTTTTTTTGTATCAGATGGTCTTACTTTTACTCGCCACTGAGGTCTTGTTTGTAATTGTTCTTTCGGGTAACCATAGTCTTCAATCAATATTTCGGAAAAAACCTGCACGGCTTCTACTTCTTCTGGTGTTGCTTTGATTTCTTCACCGCTTATATAGTCTCTTATGTAACCATCTTTCATTTATATGATTTCCTGTGGATTTGATGTTTTCTACGGCTAACATTGTCAATAGATGGAAAATTTTGACTCATATCACCCTTATAGCTGGAAAAG
>JABMPI010000432.1 GCA_013203755.1 Bacteroidota bacterium | reverse complement strand
TTATTGAGGTTGCCGAAAAAGTGGTTATGGTGCAGCGCGATAATGGAGACCGACAAAACCGTAAACAAGCGCGACTAAAATATACCATCGACCGACTTGGTATTAAATGGTTTAAAGCAGAAGTAGAAAAATATTTAGGTTACAAATTTGCGAAAGCAGAGCCGTACAAATTAGAACGAAACGGCGATGACTTTGGTTGGAAAAAAGGAGTGGATGAAAAATGGCACCTCACCTATTTTGTAGAAGGTGGACGAGTGCGAGACAAGGACGGAAAAAACCTGAAAACTGCTTTGCGCGAAATTGCCAAAATAACAGACGGTGACTTTATTCTTACCGGAAATCAAAATGTAATTCTTGCAAATGTTTCTGCTCCGTTGAAAAAGAAGATTGACGCAATTCTGAAGAAACACAAAGTGTCTCCTTCAGAAATTTCGGGGCTGCGTAAAAATTCAATTGCCTGCGTTGCTTTGCCAACTTGCCCGCTGGCATTTGCCGAAGCCGAAAGGTACCTGCCCTATTTAATTACAAAAATAGATAGTATCTTGAATGAGTTCAATTTGTCGAAAGAGGAAATTGTAATTCGAATGACCGGTTGTCCAAATGGTTGCGGCCGTCCGTATTTGGCAGAAATTGGATTGATTGGCAAATCTCCGGGATATTATAATTTGTATTTGGGTGGAAGTTTTAATGGTTCGAGATTAAATAATTTGTATAAAGAAACCATTCCGGAACAGCAAATTCTGGACGAATTGCGGATTATTATTGAAGACTTTGCAAAAAGCAGAAACGAGAACGAAAGGTTTGGCGATTTTGTAATTCGTAAAAAATATGTTGCTGAAATAAAAGAAGGGAAAGACTTTAAACATTAAAAGTTAAGCAAATTACTTTTTCTCTAAATGTGAAATTTAAAAAATATAAGATGAATAAAATAGTATCAATATTAGGATGTGGATGGCTAGGGACAGCTGTTGGGAAAAGGTTAATTCACAAGGGGGTAAAAGTGAAAGGTTCTACTGCTACTATTCAAAGTTACAATGAACTGGAAAAAACAGGAATTAGTACATTTCATTTAAAAATAAATCACGATTCGGTTGAGGTAGATTACAACAGTTTTTTTAATACCGATGTTTTGATCGTTTCTTTTCCACCAAGTCGTACGGAATTTGTTGAACAAACTTTTCCACAAAAAATAGGACAATTAATTACAGTAGTTGAAAAAATGGGAATCAAAAAAGTTCTGTTTATTTCCTCAACTGCAGTGTACGAATCGGGAAATACTGAAGTAAGGGAAGGTGACGAAGGAACCCCTGAAAAATTAAGCGGAAAAGCATTGTTGGCAGCGGAAAAATTGTTGACCAAAAACTCCAATTTCCAAACCACTATTTTGCGATTTAGTGGATTAATTGGAGGAGATAGAAACCCAGCAAGATTTCTTTTTGGTAAAGAAAATGTTTCAGGCAGCGTGCCTGTAAATTTGATTCATCGCGACGATTGTGTAAATATAATAACTGAAATTATTGAAAAAGACGTTTGGGGAGAAGTTTTTAATGCCAGCAGTCCGGGGCATCCAACCAAAAAAGAATTTTACACCAAAGCAGCTAAAATTAGTGAATTGCCAGCACCTGGTTTTGTTGAAAGCGAGGAGAAATTTAAAATAGTAAACAGCGATAAACTGATAAAAAAATTGGCTTATAAATTTGAATACCCCAACCCCATGGATTATTTAAAAGAATTGGAAGAATGGGCATATCGCATTTAATATCGATAGTTGGTGCAGGGCCGGGCGACCCCGACTTGTTAACGGTAAAAGCACATAAACGATTGATTGAAGCGGATGTGATTTTATACGATGCCCTAATGGGCGGGGAAATTTTGGAATTGGCCAAACCTGAAGCAATTAAATTATACGTTGGGAAAATATACAACGATTGGCAGAATCAGGAGGAGCGACAAAATTCGATTTACTCTCTGTTTTTACACTGGGCAGGGCAAAACAAGAAGGTGGTGAGGTTAAAAACGGGCGATTCGATGATATTTGGAAGAGGTGCAGAGGAGATTCGGTTTTGTAAAGAGAATAGTCTTAATTACGAAGTTATTCCGGGAATAACGGCCGGGATAGCAAGTTCTTCCTTATTTGAAATACCGCTTACCGAAAGAGGTAAAAATAGCATGGTACTTTTTCATGCCGGGCATCGGGAGAATGGTAAATTTACAGATTTAGAATTGATTACAAATGTGTTAAAAACCGGCTCCCCGGTTGTAATTTATATGGGCTTGAATAAACTGTCGGATATGGCAAAAGCATTGTCGCGGGCGGGTATTGAAAACACAATCCCGATTCAAGTTCTTAGTAAAATTTCCCAGTCGGACGAAAAAGGGTACGAAACTACAATTGGTGGAGTAGCGGAATTTTTACAACAAAATAGCCCGGAAACACCATCGATAATTATTATTGGCAAACATGTAGTGAGAATTTAGCGGAACAATCCTAAAGCAGAATTGTGGATTGGTGCAAGAATGATTTTTCATGTTAATAAGTCTGGAGTAGGAATGTAATTTAAGTCATAAAAATTAATCTGTTTAACCAGATATTATTTCTATTTTTGGGCTTTTTAGAAAATACATGTTCCTAAGAATAATCTTTTCAATCCTATTACTTTTATCGCTTTTTTCTGTAAAAGCTCAGGAGAAATTTGCGCTGAACGGACACGTTAAGGATGCATCAACCGGTGAAGATTTAATTGGTGCAACAATTTTTGTTGAAGGGCTTTCGAATACCGGAACAACTACAAATTCTTACGGTTACTATTCCATTAGCCTTCCTAAAGGAAATTATAAAATTCGATTCCAGTTTGTAGGTTATCAGCCGCAAATTATTCCTCTGAATTTAATTGAAAACATAAAGCTGGATGTTGAATTGTTTGAGAAAAGTATTGAGCTTGGAAACATTGTTGTTACCGGAGAACGAGCCGATAAAAATATAACTTCGATTGAAATGGGTAATGTAAAAATGACACCCAAACAAATTGAAAGTATTCCGGTGCTTTTTGGCGAGAGGGATATTCTGAAAATAATTCAACTCACCCCTGGAGTAAAATCGGCTGGCGAAGGAAATTCCGGTTTTTATGTGCGCGGCGGCGGAATAGACCAAAACCTTATTTTACTTGATGAAGCTCCTGTTTATAATGCATCTCACTTGTTGGGTTTTTTTTCGGTGTTCAATTCCGAAGCTATAAAAAATGCCAATTTAATGAAGGGTTCAATTCCCGCAGAATACGGTGGGCGCGCCTCCTCTGTTTTCGATATTAACATGAAAGAGGGAAACATGAAAAAATTTGGAGTGGCCGGAAATATTGGACTTATCTCGTCGAGCTTAGCCTTTGAAGGGCCAATTGTAAAAGACAAAGGTTCGTTTATTGTAAGCGGTCGCCGAACTTACGCCGACATGTTTTTAGTTTTTGCAAAAGATGAAGACATCAAAAAGACAATACTCTATTTTTATGATTTGAACCTGAAAGCCAACTATAAAATTAACGACAACAACCGCATCTATCTTTCTGGTTATTTTGGTCGCGATAATTTTGGTTTTTCCGACGAATTTGGTTTCGATTGGGGGAGTATTACCGGAACGCTGCGTTGGAATCATAATTTTAGCAACAAACTGTTTTCAAATACATCACTTATTTTTAGCAATTATTCATACGATATAAATATAATGGCTGAGGCCGATATTACAGTTAGTTCAATTATTGAAGACTTGAACCTCAAACAAGATTTTACTTACTACGCAAATGCACAGAATACCATAAAATTTGGAGGAAATATTATTCACCATAATATACTGCCGGGAAAAATTTCTGTTTCAGAAGGATCCGGTTTTGAACCCGAGGATATTCCAAGACGAAAAGCCATTGAATGGGCGGGCTATTTTTCTAACACACAAAGTATTTCCGAACGATTTAAATTGTATTACGGTTTGCGTCTGGCACTTTTTACAAATATAGGACCAGGCGAATATTACGAGTTTGATGAGAATTACGAGTTAACAGAAACCATTGAAAAAGAGGATTTTGAATTTGTAAATACGCAAGGTGGGCTGGAACCTCGTTTGGCATTAAATTATATTATTAATAATAGGAGCTCTGTAAAAACCTCGTACAACCGAATTTACCAGTTTTTGCATTTGCTTTCCAATTCAACTACTACAACTCCAACCGATTTGTGGTTGCCAAGCAGTAACAATGTTAAACCTCAGATTTCAGACCAAATTTCAATGGGCTATTTCCGTAACTTTAAAGAAAATCAATACGAGAGTTCCGTGGAAGTGTATTACAAAGATTTGAAAAATCAGATTGATTATAAAAACGGAGCTCAACTGGTTTATAATTCAACTGTTGAGTCGGAATTGGTTTATGGAAAAGGTTGGGCGTACGGTGCAGAGTTTTTATTAAAACGAAATTACGGCAGGTTAAACGGATGGGTGAGTTACACCTGGTCCAAAACCATGCGGCAATTTGACAAGATTAACAAAGCAAATCCCTTTCCCGCAAGGCAAGATAGAACGCATGATATTTCTATTGTTACAATGTACGATTTAACTAAAAAGCTAAAATTGTCTGCAACCTGGATTTATTATACCGGAAACGCAGTTACTTTTCCCAGTGGCAAATATGAAATAGATGGGCAAACAGTGGGATATTATACCGAAAGAAATGGTTATCGCATGCCCAATTATCACCGATTAGATTTTGGACTAACCTGGCAACGCAAGAAAACTGAGAAGTTTGAGTCGAGCTGGAATTTTTCGGTTTATAATGCGTATGCACGCGAAAATGCATATTTTATTGATTTCAGGCAAAACAATGAAAACCCAGAAATAACAGAGGCAGTGCAGTTTGCTATTTTTAAGGCAATTCCTTCGGTGAGTTATAAGTTCAAGTTTTAAAGATAATAAATGCAAAAATGAGTGAAGAAAAAGTAATTTGAAAAGTTGAAACGAGTAGGATAAACTTATGGTATTAGGCTTTCTTATAGAAAAATGAATAAAATAATATATATATCTATTGTTCTGCTTTTCTCAATTTTTGCTTGCGAAAAGGTAATTGATGTGGATTTAAACGAGGCGCATCCTGGAATTGTAATTGAAGGTAATTTGTCGAGATCCCCTATTTCTGCAGAAGTTAGGTTATCTAAAACAGGAAGTTATTTTGGTGAATCTTCTAATGATAAAATTTCTGGTGCAACCGTTATTATTAAAAACGATTTTGGCGAAAGTTTTAGTTTAATAGAGTTTGAGAATGGGTTTTATAAATCGTTTGAAATTACACCGGAAGTAGGTGCAACATATACGCTTACAGTTGAGACTGAGGGTGAAGTTTATAAAGCCAGTTCAACGTTGCATCAAACAGTTCAAATAGACACGCTCAGCTATTTTTACGACGAAGGTTTTGGGTTTATGGATGAAGGTTATTTATTAAAAGCACTTTTTACTGACCCTTCTGAAATTGAAAATTATTACCGTATAAAAATTTATGTAGGCGATACCCTAAAAAATGAAAACAACGATTTTATTATTTTCGACGACCGGGTAATCGATGGCAACTCCATAGAAATAACTCTGCGAGGAAATATTTTTGATGTTGGCGATACGGTTTCAGTCGAGCTAATTTCGCTCGATAAAGGAGCTTATGAATATTACAATGGTTTTCAGGAGTTGATTAATGTGAATCCTGGCTCAGCTGCTCCTGCTAATCCAACCTCTAATATTTCGAATGGTGCGTTGGGGTATTTTTCTGCTTGGTCCTCAGATAAGAAGACGGTAATTATTAAGGAATAAAAAAGCATAGATAATTCTCCATTATTTCTAACTGAAATACAAGATCATATTTTTGTATTTGTTTATTCTTAAATGTGTTAAGTGATAAATATGCTATAGG
>JABMPI010000431.1 GCA_013203755.1 Bacteroidota bacterium | reverse complement strand
GTACGAGTACATCGGGGAATCTACAATATCAGATGCAATTATGGACAGATTGTCAGGAAATGCCCATCGTTTCGATTTAAAAGGAGAGTCCTTGAGAAAGAAAAAATAATCTTATATTTAGCATGCAAATCAATCTAAAATTAGATTGTACACTTTACACCGGATTGGGTGTACACTTTAACCGGAATATTCAAGATCTATGATCCGGTTAATGAGAGACGTGGATTAGCAGCCATCCGCAATAGTAAAAATGGCACTGATATTTATTTGCAACTGCAACCCGGACAATCATGCATCCTTACATGTGCTGGTAAAATAAAGAACAAAGCAAAATGGGACTACCTGCAAACTTTTAATTCAGACAGTCTGGAAATTAAAGGACCGTGGTTATTGACTCCCAAATCCGGGGCGCCAGAAATACCTGACCCTGTAACTCTTCAACAACCTGGTTCCTGGACACTGCTTGGTGGACAATATGAAACCTTTTGTGGCAAGGCAATTTACTCAAACTCATTTGAGGTACCAAATGAACTATTAAGCAAGGGTTTTCTACTCGATCTGGGTGATGTACGAGAAACCGCAAAGGTAAAAATCAATGGCAAGGAAATAGGGCTTTTATGGTGTCTACCAAATCGTGTATTAATTCCAAAAGGGGTCATAAAACAAAAAAATACTATTGAAATTGAAGTCACCAATTTGTCCTTTAACAGGGTCGTTCAATTAGACCAGGATGAAGTAAAGTGGAAAAATTTTTACAATATTAATTTTGTTGATATTCATTACAAACCATTTGATGCTTCATCCAGAATGCCTGAAGACTCAGGCCTGTTATCAAAAATATTTTTGATTAACTTCTCCCCTATAGAGTTTTGAAAATTATTTACCCGGAGGGTGATGAAAACCTAATAAAGTTTAGAATAAAAATATCTTCTATTCGAAAATCAAAAAAAATCACTTTCCCTTCATTATAAAATTTACAAGATAAGGTGTCACAATTCATAAAAGTTTAAAAGGTTTGATAAATTAATTTCTAATATAAAGTTCCACGCACCGACAATTCTCCCTCCCAGTCTCATCAGCACCGCTGCTCATAATTCGCAGTATTTCGGGGCTAACTCAACCGTTCGGTCGAAAAGCCTTGAGCACCGCACGGCAAAAGAATCCATTCCATTGCATTGCAGGGATACATTTGCCCTTTGCCTTCGCTCAAAAAAATATCCCGATTAATGTTCCCGTACTTCCAGCCCCTTCATTCAGTCGTTCGTGCCTCTCTTTTGTCATTCAGAAGCTTTCAGTACCCCAGGCAAGAGTAACTCTTTCTCTCCACTTAACTCGCCCTGCTTTGCAAGCAGAACTCGACCGTTACGTTCGGTCGTTACACTTGCTTTTGCTCGTGCTGAATTAGAATTTCGAGTTTAATGTGCCAAGTGCCTCCGGTAACTTCATTCCAGTCATTTCTCCGACCACATTCGGAGCTCTCCTTCCATTCAGTAACCTCCGGCACCGCGCACAAGAGTAAATGCTTCATTTCACTTCGCTCGCCCTGCCTTCCAGGCAGACCTTACTCCGTTACGTTCGGCCATTACACTTGTCTTTTCCTGCCCTGATTAAATGATTGTGATAATGCTTAATGGTCTTTTTGAGAAAGGCATATTGAAATACTTTTTGTTTTCGCTTTTTAAAGCATTCTTCTTTTTCCAATAATAGGATTTAAGGATTAGACTTCCCGGTCGGCAGTGGTTATACTGGCGGCAAAGGTAATTCCGTGTTTTTGAGGTCTGCAAGTTCAAGCCTCCGGTTTTGTGAGAAATCTCCACCCTCCATCTGTCGGGTTGTATTTCCCACAAAAAACCTGCACACCACAAACACGACCTTTTTACGCCACCAAAACAACAACGACCGACCCGATGGGAAGACGCATAATCTTAAATATTAATACTATGAGAAAAAATTCTGTAAATAATGATTTTAAACATCTGAGTAACGAAAAACAAAACTCACTCGCCTCCGGAATCCGCATAGGTTGTGGTGCAAGTTTTCCAGTTTTGAAACAAAAGTTTGTGAAAATTAAAGAGGCTGAATACTCAACCGATTTTGAGTTCTTTCTTCAAAATCAGGTGCATGTGGTCGTGAACAAAGATAAACGTTGCTCCATTTGCAGCTCGATTGAAAAAAGGGCGTTTCAGAAAGGTGTGGATATTGCCGATGATGCTTCGATTTATCACCTGATTGAAACCATCCATAGGGATATTATCACTTTCAAATATGGGGGAGATTTGGTTTACTAATCAACTTTTTTATCAAATGCTATGAAAAATTTATTGCACAAATTACCGGTTAGATGGATATTCAGACTTGCCGTTGCAGCTGTTGCTTCTTATGTAACAGGATTGAGTTTAGGATGGTGTATTTTAGCTTATATCGGTGTAATGTTTCTGATTCGTTTATCACTGAATATGCTTTTAGTAATTATTGGATTTACTCTGATGGTTTGTGTCTTTATGGCTTTGTTTTTAGGTTTGTTAAGCATTTGAAAATGCAATAAATATTCCAATTTATTGATTGCAGGGCGACTTTCGCCCTGCTTCTTTTTCCATGAGCCTAAGCGGTGAAAAAGAAGCAAAAAGCCTGGATTAAGATTTCTGATCATTAATGGGGTGCTGAAAGCAATAAATAATATTTCTTTCTTCATCATCCTAAATTTTTAATTAAT
>JABMPI010000430.1 GCA_013203755.1 Bacteroidota bacterium | reverse complement strand
CTCCAGAGTTCACAACATTGGGGTACCCCAATGTTGTGAACTCTCTTTTTTATTTAATTTAAATGGTATACTTTTGGATTGAAACTCTGGTATACTTTTCAGTTGAAATAAACAGTTAGTCGTGTAAAACCAAAATATTGGGCATCGACAGTGAGAAATAGAAACAATATCCCCCAATATGTTAAAGCTTCAAGGATTCCAGAGCATGATCATGATTCAGAGTATATTAATCAAAAGCTATTTGAATTTAAGAATGGTTTAACGGAATTCTTTAAGGTATGTGAAAGAGAAAGAATTTCAATAACCAGGGAAGTGGTAAAAGATTATTTTAAAGGAAAAATAAGTGTGTATGGTTCCAAAAAGGATTTTTTCGAAGCCTGGGACGAGTATCTTGTGTGGGGGACTGAAGTTAGAGGGAAAAAGTATAATTCCACAAGAGGGATAAAGACAACGGGTGAACTATTGCGGAATTTTCAGGATGATACTGAAATAAAACTCACATTTGAGAATATCGATTTAGAGCTTTATGCAAGTCTAAGAAAATATATACTAGACGATAAATGTTATGCCTTCAACTATTTCGCAAGTACAATTCGCAGATTTAAAGCATTTTTGAATAGTGATTTCGCAGAAAAGTTTTATAAAGGATCTGAACATAAAAAATTTAAAGCTGAAGAGGTTGTGGGAACTTTGGTTTATTTGACAAAAGAAGAATTGTCAAAGTTATATCATCACCAATTCCAAAATCCAAAATATGAAAGAGTAAGGGATGCATTTGTATTTGCATGTCTTACTGGTTTGCGGATTAGTGATTGGAATAGTCTAACTCGTGCAAATATAGTTGGAGATAAAATAGTCCGAAAAATTCAAAAGACTGGGAAGCAGCTGGAATTACCATTACTTCCGGAGGCGATGGCAATATTAAAGAAATATGAACATCAGTATAAAGCACTTCCGAAAATTTCAGACCAAAAATTCAATGATTATATAAAAGAAGCATGCAAGGAAGTTGAGATTAATACTCCGGTTGAGGTCGAGCCAATAAGAAAAGGGGAAAGCAAAATGGTATTTCCTAAATATGAATTAATAGGATCTCATGTAGCTCGAAAAACATTTGTTACAGGTATGGTGAAGCGAGGTTTTGAAATTGAATTGATTATGGAGTTTGCCACTATTGGTGATCACCGTACATTAAAACGGTATTTGCATCTTGATAATGATTATAAAAGGGAACAGCTTAAAAAGTTTGGTAGTTTGTAAATAATAATATTTATTACTTTTCACAAAATATTGTTTGTAATAATGTTTGAAGAGGAATTTGGACGTACTAATTTATATGTTTGCCCAAAAGGAATAGAATTACTTGTTTGGACTTTTATTGATATTACAGGAAGAACAAAATGCCGTTTGTGTTAATAAAACCTCCTGATTTCTTTTAAGGCATCCCTGAAGTATTCGATTTCTTTATCTTTTCCTTTGGAGGGCTCTTCTGTTCCCTGTTCTTTTTTGAATTTCTCTTCGGGAGTATCAAGGTATTTCAAAAAACAATCGTCTAGGGCGACAAAGTTTGCAGCTTGCATTGTTTCGAAAAGAGAACTTTTGCTTGTTTCGTTTAAGCCAATTTCCTTCATATGGTCAAGAAGAAAAAAATTCATCAGTTGACTAGCAGTTATTCCTGCATTGGTTATGTCTGAAGATTTTCTAATCAAATGCTTTTCCAGCAGTGAGATATATTTGTCTTTATCGAATAGGGCTTTTTCAAGCTTTTTGGTGTCTATTTCTATTTCATCAAGTAATTTTAGAAAATTAATTTCTTTTGTATTGCGATTTTCAAGGTTAAACAATTCAAAAATAGATACATCAAGCAAATTCGCCATTTCGTTAGCAGCGCTAATTGGAGCCTTGTCTGTGTCTCCTTTTTCGAATTTAATTAGTAAAGGATGAGAAATGCCTACTAAATCAGCAAATTCTCTTTGGCTATAACCCTTTTTTTTCCTGAGTTCCGCTATTTTGTTCTGAACCTTATTCATATGACAAAATTAATAAAATTATCTTGTTTCCTTCTATTTTATTCACATTTTGAACAAAATAAGGGAGGTTGTTGATAAAAATATTTACTAAAAAGTAAAGAATCATTATCAAATAGTAAAATAATCGTATGTTTGTCTTCGAATATATTACTGAAATAAAATGTATTAATATTTGAGTTTTGAAATTGAATTTGAAAAAATTAGTACAAAATACCTGGATAATATGTCCTTTAAAAAATGTGTTAAAGTCAAGTGTTATAACAACACAGTTGCTCTCAATTAAGTAAAAATGAACTAATAAATATTAACATAAATGTAAGCTGGATTATGAAAGACGAATCAGAAATAATTATTGTAGCTCGTGGAAACGAACTAAGACAAATAGTCAGAGAGGAAATTAGGGCTGCTCAAATGCCAGATAAGACTAAGGAGTTTAGCGAAAGAATGACGCGAATGGATATGCAACAAAAAGTTGGACGGTAAGATAAGCTATGCAGCCAATTTTTGATTATTATTTAAAATTTCAAATTCTTCTATCGTTTTATACCCCAATGCAGAATGTCTCCTTCTT
>JABMPI010000429.1 GCA_013203755.1 Bacteroidota bacterium | reverse complement strand
GGCAAGGGCATACAAAGTATTTATGACCGGGGTTATACTAATTTGACCGGAATTGAATAGTTCTTGCACTCTGACCGAACTATATTCGGTATAAATTTTTCAAATTAGATATTTAAGTACCATATTTTTTTTAATACGATAATCCAGTCCCGTTTCTTTACAAACAGATTCTAATACCTTTTCTGCAGTAGTTTCTGTAAAAGAAACATCGACTTTTTGGTTGTCATCTACTAAGTCGTTGTTGTAAATAAAACGATAGTCTGTTTGTTTTTTAATAGTTTCAAATACGTCCTTAAGTGGAGACTGTTTCAAATCTATACTTATAAGACTTGATTGTGAGTATGTGCTTGCATGACCACTTAAAACTATAAAAAATGTTAAAATGAGCGATAATCTCATAATTAATAGAAATTTAGATACCCTTTCCTTTTGGAAAGGTATTCCATAAAATTTTTTCTTCATAAGTTTGAATTGTTAATTTTTTACATAAAATGTAAATTGAATTTTAGCACCGGAGATAGTGAGATATCTTTGGTGCTTTTTTGTGTTGTCAAAGTCACTTCATTAGCAAATAAGTTTTAGTTTAGTTATTAATTTCATTTATATTGAAAGGTTAGTTGATTTAATATTTTAGTGGTTTTTCTGTTATATAATATGCTTCATCAACAAAATTTATTTCCATGGGGTAAGTGCCCGAAAGAAAATCAAGTATTTCATCAATATTCTCATCTTTAAATTGAGCAGTATATTTGAGATGTTTAATTTTTTCATTATTAATAATAATATTTACGCCGTACTTTCTATTCAATTTTCTAGCTATACTTTCAAATTTTTCATTATAAAACGACAAATCACCGTTGAGCCACGAAGTATATTTTTCTGCATCACCAGGTGTAATAGTCATCTTACTTTTTGCTTTGTCAAAAGTTATAAGTTGATTTGGCTTAATTGTGTGTTTACTATTTAACGTCTTCGACGTAATGTTCACTTCTCCCTCTTCAAGAAAGGTTTGAACCGTAGGATCGTTTTCGTAGCTGCTAATATTAAATCGGGTACCAACAACATTTACAATTATATGGTTTGTTTCAACAATAAACGGATGCTTTTTGTCTGATGTTACGTCAAAAAATGCTTCTCCCTTAAAAAAAACTTTTCTCTCTTTTCTTGAAAATTTCTCTTTATAACTTATCGATGAATTTGCATTTAGCCAGACAATTGTACCATCTTGAAGTGTAATGTTTTTTACTTCACCGAATGTTGTTTCAACAGTAACAAGGTTTTCATTTTTTGAATCTTGAAACCAAGTAATACTAACAGAGATTAATGCAACCGTTAAAAATATTGCAGCATAAGCAGAAAGACGATATAAAAATCGGTTTTTAGAAGGGCGATGGATTTTTTGAAATGTTTTATTTGAAATATCTTTTTTATTTGCTTTTACAGGGTAGTTTAGCGTGTTCCAAACTCTTTTCGCTTTCTCAAATTCTACAGCGCTTTCGGGAGTTTCTATGAACTGTTTTTCTAATAATAAAAGTTCTGCATCGCTTAATTCTCCCGAGAAATAACGAGCTAAACTATTATATAAATTTTGGTCATTATCCATGTTTACATCCTATTTGTTGTTACTCATGACGTAAAATGGAAATGAATCCCCTATAATAATTTATCTTTTTTAGGTAAATAAAATTAACATGGATAAAATACGGTTAATTTTTTGCGTTGAAGGTTTATTATCAATCCCAAATGAAAGGCATATTTTATTTAAAGATTGGGCAATGTGATTGTCAACAGTTCTAACAGAAATATCCATGATTTCGGCTATCTCTTTATATTTTAAACCGTTTATTTTTGCCAATGTAAATGCCATTTTACTGCGTGGTGGTAGATTTTGTATAACAGTATTTATTTTGTGAAGTGATTCTGTATTTATTATTTCAGTATCTGCAGATTGAAATCCTTCAAGAAAAAAATCGTCAAGTAATTCTATTGAAATAAATTGTTTGTTTTTTATACTCCGTAAATATGAAATTGATTCGTTTCTTGTTAAAATGTACAAGTAGGATTTTAAGTTTTTTATTTCAACTAGTTTTTCACGTCTTTCCCAGATTTTTACAAAAATGTCGCTAACAATTTCCTCCGCAATTTCATGTTTTTTTACAAAACCTAAACAGAAAACATATAATTTTGGCGAAAAAAAATCAATAATTTTTTTTAATGCTAATTCATTACCGTTAGCAAGTTGGTCAATCATTTTTTTTTCGTCTATTCCTTTAATCATATATGTTAAAATCGCTGGCAAAAAAAATCATTCATCTTTCAATAAATTGCTAATTTATGGTAATGAATAGAAATATTTTAATTCAACTCAATAAGCCTGTAAAAAGTCTTCCTCTTATCTTCTACATAAAAGAAAGAATTTTCAAAAATAAATTAGGTCAAATATATAATAATCTTTAACACTTAAATATCTAATTTGAAAAATTTATACCGAATATAGTTCGGTCAGAGTGCAAGAACTATTCAATTCCGGTCAAATTAGTATAACCCCGGTCATAAATACTTTGTATGCCCTT
>JABMPI010000428.1 GCA_013203755.1 Bacteroidota bacterium | reverse complement strand
GCTCTTTTTCGTATTGCAGTTCTTGTTGTACTATCAACTGTTCTAAAGTCCATCTTTTCCATAAGCAAATATACAAATTATTTGCGCTATAATCTAATTATATTACCGCTGTGTTAATAAAACATATTGCACTTCTCTCTCCAATATATATTACCTTTTTTTGGAGCCTTGTATTTTTTATTCAATTTGGGAAAAAAGATAATCCGAAATATAATTTAGGGATATTTATGGTTGTCGCATTTCTTCTTTATTGCTCTCATGCAATATTTTTTAGTAAGCTATACTATTTATATGCTTACATTGAATGTGTTTATATTTTTTCAATGTTGTCTATATATCCTTTGTACTACAATTATCTGTTGTTGTTATCTACTGATAGATTGAATTTAAAAAAGAAAATTCTACGTTTTGTACCTGCTGTATCCTTTGGTTTAATTGCCCTTTTAATGACTTTAATTTTAACTCATGATGATCGGATTTTGTATGTCAAGGAAATCTTAATAAATAGAAACCTTAAAGGATTGAATTTTAATTCATTGATTGGAATAAAGGGAATTATTTTTTTTCTAAGTAGAGGATTTTTCTTAATTCAGGTCGTATTCTTTGGGATTAAGGGAGTTCAATTGGCGAACAAACACAACATACAAATAGAAGAATATTATTCAAATACAGAAGGAAAAACTTTGCACTGGGTAAGATTAATTAGCGTTATTATTATAGTTGCTGCAATTGCAAGTATCACATTTACATTTATTGGGCGAAGTTATTTTTCACAAAACGAAGTATCTTTGCTAATTCCTTCTGTAATATTTAGTTTCTTTTTCTTTATCATAGGAATTAAAGGAAATCATCAAGTTCAGGTAAATACAGATTTTGAAGGAGAGGTTTTTATTGATTTTGAGGATGTAAAAAATGATCAAAATGATAAATTAAAGAAACAGCTTATTAATCTTTTTGAAGTAAATAAGATTTACCAAAGTGTAGATTTACGAATTGTTACGGTTTCTGAGATACTTAATACAAACCGAACCTATATTTCTAAATTGATAAACGATGAGTTTGAAATGAATTTTAATGAGTTTGTTAATAAATACAGAATCGAGGACGCAAAACTTTTGCTTACAGATAAAAATCCCGAAGTGTATACATTAGAATATATCGCTGAAAAATCCGGGTTTGCTTCGGTTGGTTCATTTTCGCGGGTATTTAAATCTTTAAGTGGGCAAACTCCTGGCAAATTCAGAGAGAAGTTTACTAAACAATAAGTACGAAATTCTATTTTATTATTAGTGTTAAATCCATTGGTAACATTCCCGAATCTTTTCCATAAATAGAAAGTCCGCCCCGGTTACTTGTCGCTTCATCAACGTGTAAACGAATGGTAACTTTGCCAGTTTCCAAAGCCGATTTTTTAGACGTTTCATCCAATTCTGCAATTACAAGATAACCGTACGAACCGGCTTCGTCTAACAACCATTGTTTGCTTTGGTCGCTGTTGCCCCACTCCCAGCCTGGTTTTTGGTTCATCCACGAAAGAATTCCGCGGTGGTCTGCCGGATCATCAGATAATTCTACTTCTGCAATTTTTTGGTCGTTGGCAGTAATTTTTACTGTTGAACTGTGCAATTTCTCATCAGTTTGTGGGTAGCTGTTTTTACCGTAACCGTTGTCTGTCCCTTTTTCCGAAACTATTGTCATTCCAATTCGTTCTGCCTCACCCTTTTCTAAATATTTCGATTGTGGAAAACGAGATGCCAGTTCTGCACGGAATTCGATAGTACTTATTTCTTCGGAATTAATATTTTTAGGAAGTTCAAATTGATATTCAAAAAATCCGGAGCCCATTCCCCAAATTTTATTTCCATTTTGTGGGGTGAGGTGTTTGATGCTCCACGACGCGTCCTTAAAGTCGGAAGGAGACTGCGTAATTGTAATTAAATCTTTGGGATTTGCTCCCGCTACTTTAAACGGAACAAAATTACGTTGTAAAATATGTCCATCTCCATCTTCTAAAACGGTGGCTAATAACATTACCATATTTTGGTTGGGGAGTGTAAGTTCAATTGGTTTTGTTTTGGTAAAACTGAAAGGAGTGGCTGTTGCATTTATTTCTCCCGAACTATTTTTAATTTTCTCACCAATTTCATTCCAACCATAAACTGAATATTTTATTTTTATATTTTCAGGAATACTGTTTGTTACTGCGCTAACACCCAGCGGAATTTGAACTGTGCTTCCACCTTTAAACGTTTGGTAAAAATCTTCACCTGCAACAACGTACAAATCAGAATGAAAATCTTTTATGGTCATTCCCTCACAAAGTTCGTCGAGACCAAATATTTTTTTAGAACGGTCGAATCGATAGTAGCCATTCCACTCGTTAATTACATCATGAAATTCGGTAAAAAGGAAGCCTGCAATCTTGGGTCTTTTACGGAATTCGTTCATCATTATGTGGTATTCCCAGGTAATATCAATATCGCCGGTGCTGCCTGCATAACCCCAAACGGCGCCACATTCCGAGTTAAACATCGGTTCGTTGCCTTGTACATTTTCTCCAATATAATTGTGGTTGGAACCGGGTTGTGTTTTCTCCAAAATTTCGTCGAGAAATCCGGCCCAGTGGCGTGCCGGAGAATAACGATGCCAGGTGTTTATGTCGGTAATAACGTGGTCCCAGTTGCATGGCGAATTGTCTTCTACCATTCGGGTTGGATCGTAAGCTTTGGTTTTGTTATACCAATTACTTACCCAATCTTGAGTCTCTTTTGTATAAGCCTGGCGACCAGTTGAATCTTTGCTAAATAAACCCCATGTTTCGTTAAAAAGTACCCATGAAAAAATACTTGGATGGTTGTAATCGCGGGCAATTTCTTCCTCTGCAACTTGTTCCCAATTCGCTTTTGCTTCTGCATCTGGTTCACCCCAAAAGTTGGGAACATCTTCCTGAATAAGTAATCCCAGTTTATCAGCCCAATACAGTTTGCGCGGCATTTCAGCCTTTATGTGAATTCGCAAACCATTTAATCCCAAATCTTTTGCCCTTTGAATTTCCTCTTTCATAAACTTATCCGATGGAAATGTATAAAATCCTTCAGGATGATAACTTTGGTCGAGCGAAAGTTTCATGTAAAGTGGTTTGTTATTTAATGCCACATATTTAAAATCTTTTCCCGAAATTTCTACTGCTGAAATCTTTCTCATTCCGAAGTAGGTTGAAATCTCATCGTTGATATTTTCACCTGAAACTGAAGCTTTTACTTCATACAAATATGGATTATCTAAATCCCACAGTTTCATATTTTCAATAGGGATAGTAAATTCAGCAGTTGTTTGGTTTGCGGCTATTTCGCCTTTAAAATCAATGTTGTTTTCGGAGCCAAACAATACAAATTCAACGACACTTTTTGTCTCTTTTTCAAACTTAATTTTTACGGAAACCTCTTGTTTATCGATATTGGGAGTGAAATGAATTAATGAGATGTAATTTTCTGAACGGGCTTCTAAATAAACAGTTTGCCAAATTCCTTTTGCATTTCCGTAGTACTGTTTGCCCGATGGACGATTGCGTAACTCTTCGTCTTCAACGCGCACTACCATTTGGTTTTCGCCTTCGGTTAAATACTCTGAAATATTAAAATCGAAGGGTGTGTAACCTCCGGAATGTTCTCCTATTTTCTCTTCGTTAATCCAAACGGTGGTATTGAAATCACTGGCACAAAAATTTAGGTAGGTCTCTTTTTCATTCCATCGATTTGGTTTTTCAATATTAAAAGTGCGGTAGTACCAGCCCACATTTACTTTGGGTAATTTTACTTCGCTAGCCGGGCTAGCCCACGAAAAGGGAACCAGAATTTTTTGATCGAAAAACTCAGCTTCGTTTTGCCAGTTTTCGGTAAGTCCAATGTTTGCCGAGTCGGGTTTAAACTGCCAGTAACCATTTAAGTTTTGCCAAACCGAACGCTCGAAGTTGGGTCGGGGGTGTTCTGGCAAAGGAATATCGTTGTTGTTTTTTGTGCACGAAAAAAGGAGTACAATTAATACTAAATAGATTAATGAATTAGTTTTCACGTTGTTTTGTTTAGTTGCCAAATTGCATTTATGTAAAAATAGTATTTTGGAACTAAATGAGAGTGGAATTGTGAAATGAATTCTTCCCTTGAGGTACTTTGTGAAATCCTTGGCGTTCTTTGAGGAAGAAAAGTTAACCACGAGGTTGCTCAGGATTTCACAAAGTATCACCAAGGAAGGCTCAAACTTTATTTTTTCCCCAACGAAAACAGAAATTCAATTCCACCTTCGGGTTTATTTCTTGCTGAAATTTCTCCTTTGTGAAGTAACACTGCATTTTTAACAATGGAAAGTCCAAGTCCTGTCCCTCCCATTTCGCGTGTTCTTCCTGAGTCGATGCGGTAAAATCGTTCAAAAATTCGGTGTAGGTGCTCTTCCGGAATTCCAACACCGGTATCGGAGTAACTGAAATAATGGAATTTTTTGTCTTCCATGCAGTTGGATATTTCAATTTTAATGTTCTCTCCAGCATAGTTTACCGAGTTTTCAATCAAATTTTGAAATACCGAAGAAAGCAACGAATCGTTCCCATTTATTGTAACCTCGTTATCAATGTTTAGCTTGCACTTGATGTTCTTTTCCGAAAGACGATTCTCCAGATTTTCAACCACATCGGTTATAATGGTTTTAATTTTTAGCGGTTTTATTTCAAAAAGTTCCCCGGCATCTTCGATGTTGTTTAACAACGAAATGTCGTTGAGCAGCAGGTTTAATCTTTCCGACTGCGAATGAGCACGTTCAATAAAATACTGCTGCTTTTCTTTGTCGATATTTGGGTTGGTCATTAACGTCTCGATGTATCCTTTTATCGATGCCAGCGGGGTTTTCAATTCGTGGGCAATGTTTGATGTTAATTGCTGTTTTAGCAAACGTCTCTTTTCTGGACGGGTAATATCGGTGATTAAAATTTCAAAACTTTTGTCAGCAAAAATTATACATAGTACTTTAAAATAACTCTCGTTTTTGCTAATCGTAAATTCCAATTGAGGCAATTCGTTGTTTTGAAACACAATTTCGCTTGAAAGTTTTTCATCCAAAAATTCATTGATTTGCTGGAACTCAGGTATGTCAAAAATGTGTTCTGCTGAGATTGTGGAAGTGTCCGAAATCATGCTAATAAATTGTATAAAATGGCTGTTTGCCAGCATTTTACTTTTGTCCGGATTGAAAAAAGAGATACCTTCATTTAAGATATTCATGTGGTTAAACAATCTGTCTTTTTCCAGTGCAACATCATCTTTTGCCTGGCGAAGTTTATTGTAAATTTTAACAATTTGTGCTCCAATTTCACCCAGTTCATTATCAGGGAATTCGCTGTCTGCATTAATGGGTTCGTTTTTGCCTGCTTTTATTGCAAAGTCTTTCAATTTGGTAATGGAGATGGAAAGACGTTTGGTAACCACATTTATTAGCATCCAAATAATGAGGAAAACGGCAATAACAAAAAAGAGAAAAAACCGCTCGGCTTTTAGAAAATTCTCAAGTTCAATGTTATAAACCATTGCCGTTCGCACAAAATAATTGCCGTAATTTCTGGCATAATAGTAGAATTCCTGGTTAGTAGTTTCCGAGTGGCGAATGTTTGAACCGATTTCTGAGTATAACGCTTTTTGAACTTCGGGGCGTTCGAAATGATTCTCCATATCACTGTAATCATCTACAAAACTATCATAAAGAACAACGCCCTTTTTGTCGACTACCGTTATTTTGATGTTTTTCTGCGGAATAAGGTATTTTAGTGTGTCGGCTCTCTTAAAATTATTTTCACCTAACAAGTTATAATGTTCTATGAAATTGTGAGTTACCTCGCTTACATTTTCGAGGGTATTCTCCAACTGGGCTGTTTTATAATCTTTCTCTCGTTGCAGTTGAAATAGTAAAATCGCAAGGGTGAAAATCAAAAATACTGCAATAAAGTAGTAGAATATTTTTCTTCTGAATGTTTGTTGAATTGGCACTTTATGAAGTTTTAAATTTATTATTCTTATTTTTTATCAATCGAATTGTCATTTCGAATGTGAGGAACGAAGAGAGAAATCTTTCTATTGTAGCAGATTTCTCTCTTCGTTCGAAATGACAGAAAATTCAGCTAATTTTTAAAGCAATATCCGTAACCCGATTTTCCCTTGATGAATTGTCCGTATTCTCCCACTTTTTTACGAAGTCGGGCGATGTTAACATCCACATTTCGTTCCGTAACAATCACATCATCGCTCCAGATTCGGTCTAGTATTTCTGTTCTGCTAATATATTGTCCATTGTGTTTTAAAAGCAGCGCTAAAATCTCAAACTCTTTTCGGGTAAGATTGATTGAATCTCCACAAATTGTTATGGTTTTATTTGTTGTATTCAGTTCTAATTCATCGGCTCTTAAAATATTGTTCGATTCCGACTCGTTGATACCACGTTTTAATATGGCTTTAATTCGAGCTACCATTTCCCGAATTGAAAAGGGTTTTGAAATGTAATCGTCGCCACCTACGTTAAATCCGGTAAGAATATCGTTTTCGGAAGTTTTTGCGGTCATAAAAATAATTGGGACAGTTAATTTTAGTTCTTTTCTAACTTTTGCTGCCATTTTATAACCCGACATTTCACCCATCATCACATCCAACAAAATAAGGTTGAATTTATCCAAAGGCTTTTTCAGCGCTTCTTCTGCAGAATGAGCAATCTCGGTTTCAAAACCTTCGCTCGACAGATTAAACTCCAGGATTTCGCATAAATCCCTTTCGTCCTCAACAATAAGTATTTTTGGTATTGAATTGCTCATACTTTTTAGGTTTCAAGTTCAAAGTTTCAAGTTCCGGGTTCAAAGTTTTTAATTTCTGAAATTTCATTCTACCTTTTTTGCGTGCCGAATGTCATTCCCTTCAATGGAATAGATTGCAGCTTCGGCAATATTGGTTGCATGGTCGGCAATTCGTTCAATATTGGTAACCACGCTGTTCATGTTTATAAAACTCATTAAAAGTTGTTTATTTTCATCTGAATCGCTACTTTTTTTAATGGCTTTTTTGAGCATCTTTTTATTAATTTCATCCGCTACTGCATCGTTTTTTATGGTCCAAATAGCATACTCTTTATCGTCGTTGGTAAAAGCAAGCAGCGCTTTATTTACCATACTTGAACTGTTCATGAGCATATTTGAAACCACTTCTGAAAGTTCGGAATAAACTTTTGGAGTTTTAATATTTTGAATGAAATTAACAATGTTTATTACCATGTCTCCAACCCGTTCCAGGCTAATGATAATCCGGTAACACGCCATAATTTTTCTGATGTCGGAAGCAACTGGTTGATATAAAACGATTGTATTTACAATCTTATCGCTGATTTTAACTTCCAGTTTATCGAGTTTTTTTTCATTAACAAGCATCTCTTTTGTTGCCCCGTCCGGGAAATTTGTATCGCCGGTAGAAACCAATTTTTCAAGCGAATCGAGCTGATGAAGAACCAAATTTGCGAATTCTTCGAAGTCGCTTAAAATATTGTTTATTGCATTGTCTTTTTTTGAAATCATTTTATTTCGAAATTAAGTGAAGTTAAAAAAATTACCCAAATTTTCCTGTTAAATATTCCTCTGTACGGCGGTCTTGGGGTTTGGTAAACAGATCTTTTGTTTTTCCATATTCAACCAATTCACCGAGGTACATAAACATTGAATAGTCAGAGATTCGAGCTGCCTGAGACATGTTATGTGTCACCATCAGAATCGAATAATTCTCTTTTAGTTTTACCAGCAAATCTTCAATTTTTGCAGTTGAAACCGGGTCGAGTGCCGAGGTTGGTTCATCCAATAAAATTACTTCAGGATCGAAAGCCAGAGCCCGCGCTATACAAAGGCGCTGTTGTTGTCCGCCCGAAAGGAAACTTCCTTTTTTGTGAAGCGTATCTTTTACCTCATCCCAAAGGGTTACGTCGGTTAAGGAACGCTCAACAATTTCGTAGCGCTCCAATTTTTTTAATCGAATGCCATTTAGTTTGTAGCCGGCAATTACATTGTCGTAAATACTCATGGTTGGAAACGGGTTTGGGCGCTGAAAAACCATCCCTGCCATTCGGCGTAACTGAACGGTTGGCATGTCGGTAATATCTTTACCATTTAAAATCAGCGTACCCTTTGTTTCAATATTCTCATACAATTCGTGCATCCGGTTAATTGCACGCAATAGCGTACTTTTCCCGCATCCCGATGGGCCCATAATTGCAGTAACACTGTTTCGTTTTATATCTGCCGAAACATTATCGACTGCGTATTTTCCCTTGTCGTAAGAAACCGACAAGTTTCGAATGGATAGTACTGGGTCTTTTATTTTTACTGAATTCTCGTTCATTCTATATTATTCTATTTTGTTGGGGCAGCAATTTGTTTTGATACAATATTTAAAGTTAAAACCATTACCATTAAAAATAACGAAGAGCTCCATATTAAATCCACCATGTTTGGGTCGTTGTAAAACTCCCAGATGAGTAATGGAATGGCACTTGTTGGTTTCGAAATGTTTAGATTTATAATTGTGCTTCCTAAAGCGGTTAACATTAGCGGAGCAGTTTCACCCAAAACTCTTGAAATGCCAAGTAAAATTCCGGTTAATAATCCGCTAAAACTGGTTGGTATTAATACTCTAAAAATAACTTTGTAATAAGGAACTCCCAATGCTAGCGCTGCTTCTTTAATGGTTTGAGGAATCATTTTTAAGGTCTCCTCGGTGGAGCGGACTATCATTGGCAACATCATAATCGACAAAGAAACACTACCTGCCAAAGCTGAAAAACCATGAGTTACAGGTTTTACAATCCACATGTACGCAATTAGTCCAAGTACAATCGATGGCACTCCTTGTAAAACATCGGAAACATTTCGTGTTAAGTTGGCAAGGAATTTACCGGGATTTTCATACAGATAAATACCCGTTATTACACCAACCGGAATTGCAATTACCGAAGCCAAAATAACCATTAACAGTGTTCCTGTAATTCCGTTTGCAATACCTCCGGGAATTATTTCGCCGCTGGTTAAGGCGGTCATCGCCTCAAAAGTATCAGGCGGTGTTTTTATAATGAAATCGAAACTGATTTGGTTGATTCCTTTTACAACCAAATGGTAGATAATAAGTACAATTGGCGAGATGGTGACAATCGACAAAGCTACCACAAGACCTTTGTAAAAGTTGTCTTTCAAAGTTCTTCTGCCAAGGTTATTAGCTGTTATTTTTGCGCTGGTGTTCATTTTACGCCATTTTTTTAATGATGAATTTTCCAATGGCATTTATAATTCCTGTTATCAGGAAAAGCAAAAGTGCGATGGCAATCAACGAACTAAGTTTTAATCCATCGGCTTCGCCAAACTGATTGGCAATAACCGAAGCCATCGTATTTCCAGTGCTAAAAAGACCGTTGGGTACGATGTTGGAATTCCCGATTAACATGGTAACAGCCATGGTTTCGCCAAGTGCCCGACCAAACGACAAAATGTATCCGGCAACAATTCCCGAACGTGCAGAAGGAACAACTACGTTAAAAATCACCTCCGATTTTGTTGCTCCCAAAGAATAGGCAGCCTCCTTTAATTCGTTAGGAACCATCGAAATAATCTCGTTGCTCAACGATGTTGCATAAGGAATAATCATAATCGCAAGAATTATACTTGCTGTGAAAATTCCGAAGCCCTGGTTGGGGAGTCCTAAATCAATTAAGATTGGGCGGAGTACATAAAATCCCCACAAACCATAAACGATGGATGGAATCCCGGCGAGCAAATCTACCATCATTCCCAGCACTTTTGCCATTTTTGTTCCGCGGTAATATTCACCCAGAAAAAGTGATGCCGAAAATGAAAGGGGCAAACTAATTAAGAGTGCCGTAACTGAAGTAATTATGGTTCCTGCAATAAATGGCAACGCCCCATAGTTTTCTTTGCCTTCAGTTGGATTCCAAATGTTTGAATAAATGAATTTTAATCCAAATGTTTTAAATGCAGGAATTGCTCCCTGAACCAGCGAAAAAATCATTCCTCCGGCTACAAAAAGTATAATGAAAGAGGAAAGAAGAATTACGCCTTTTGTAATTTTATCGCTGTTCATCTATTAGATTGTGAGACTTTTAGATATGAGTAGTGAGAAAAGTTTTTTATGTCTTGTATTTATGAGCAGATTGCTTCGGTCCTGTCCTTTAACATTCCGTCATTGCAAGGAGGAACGACGAAGCAATCTGTTCATTAAAAAGAAAAGATTTCTCTCCATAGTTCCTCAGGATTCGAAATGACATCTTATTTCAACAAAGTCTCGCCACCGTAAGTGACTGAACGTAAAATAGTTTTTGCTTTTTCAACGGCTGCTTTTGGAAGTGGGGCATAATGCACTTTTTCTGCCTGACTTTGTGCTTGTTCGCTAACCAACCAGTCAAGGAAAGTAACGGTTCCCAAAGCTTGTTCTTTTGAACGTCCGTTGTAACTCTGGTCTTTGTACAGAATAATCCAGGTAAATCCACTAATTGGGTATGAATTTGGGTCGGCTGAATTTGTAAGTGTAACTCTTGTGTCAGCAGGAATTTCTCCCTGAGCTGCAGCACTTACCGATTCTATAGAAGGTTCGATGTAATTTCCAGAACTGTTCTGCACTTTAGCAGTTTGAATTTTCTGAGCAAAAGCATATTCTGAGCCAACGTAACCAATTGCTCCTTCGGTTTGTTTTATTGTTCCGGCAACTCCTGGATTTCCTTTTGCTCCCATTCCAACAGGCCACTGCAACGATTTTCCTTTACCGACTGCATCTGCCCATTTCGAGCTAATTTTAGTCAGGTAATCGCTGAAAATGTAGGTAGTTCCACTACCATCAGAACGGTGGATGAAAGTAATATCAACATCAGGAAGTGAAACTCCTTCATTATTACTTTCAATTAACGGGTCGTTCCACTTGGTAATTTCACCCATAAAAATCTTCTCTAAAAGGGTGTTCGATAGTTTCAGGTTGTCAACACCAGGAAGGTTGTATGCAATTACCACAGCACCCAAAACAGTTGGGATGTGTACAATTTCGGCAGGCATTGCAGTCAGTTTTTCGTCGCTAAGGAAAGCATCGGTTGCACCAAAATCAACCACTTTATCCGTCAAACTTCGAATACCTCCGCCAGAGCCAATTCCGCCGTATGTTAATAGCGTTCCGGTTTCAGTAGTGTAAGCTTTAAAAACCATGTTGTAGTAGGGCATCGGGAAAGTCGCTCCGGCTGCTGTTAAAGTGACCTTTTTGCTACTTGCCGATTTCTCTTCGCCTTTTTTGTTTGAGAAACTATTACAAGCACTCAAAGCAAAAACTGCTAAAATTATTAATACTAAATTTTTCATTTTATAATTGTTTAACTTAAATATCTAATTTGAAAAATTTATACCGAATATAGTTCGGTCAGAGTGCAAGAACTATTCAATTCCGGTCAAATTAGTATAACCCCGGTCATAAATACTTTGTATGCCCTT
>JABMPI010000037.1 GCA_013203755.1 Bacteroidota bacterium | reverse complement strand
TCGAATCTTTATTGTGTAACGACTTGAAGATAAACAATTAACATCGCTTTTATTTGTTTTTAATTTACATTTTTAAGTAAAAAATAAAAATCTTCCAGCCTCGCAGGGAGGTTTTGCAATCTGCCTAATCTTTATTAAACAAATGAAACTTATATTATTAATTTTTATGAGCTTTAAATTTTCTGCCAATCAATTTTAGGAGCTTTAATACTTTATTTGAGATAAATTGGAGCTTTAACAAACAAATACACAATAAAATACGATAATTTGCCCATTGAAATTCATATCCTAATTTTACAGAGTTCGTAACTTTTCGGAAGATCCAACCTTTTGAATTTTAGGAATCCAAAATCCTACTTGTAACACAAAAACAAAAGCATCATATTACAATTTTTAGAAACAAATTTGGTAATGTTAAAGAATCTATGGAAATTTATGATCGTTGATGTTTATCTATAATTCTATATTATGTGTTACGATATAAAAACAAAAGTTGAAGCTGCACTTAAAAGAGCAAGACGTTATAATAATGAAGAATGGACACAAATGCTTATAGATCAATTTCGTCCCTTTTTAGAGAACGAATATTTTCATGTGTCTGGTTTTGAACATCCTGAATTACTTATTTATACAAAAAACAGCTTTGATAAACCCATTAAAGCAGTTTGGGGATTAATTCCATTTTGGGTGAAAAATTCAGAACAGCAACTAAAAACATGGAACAATACAATTAATGCCCGTGGCGAGACCATTTTCGAAAAACCTTCTTTTCGGTCATCAGCCAAATCAAAACGTTGTTTAATTTACATCGATGGTTTTTTTGAACATCATTATTTCAATGGAGAATCTTATCCATTTTTTGTTCAAAAAGAGGATAAGGAACCGTTAATTTTTGGGGGACTTTGGGACGAATGGGTGAATAATGAATCGGGAGAACTAATAACTTCGTGCACAATAATTACAACAAAAGCAAATGCGTTGATGAGTAAAATTCATAATAATCCACGATTGAAGGAATCCCGAATGCCATTAATTCTCAAAGAAAAAGATGAGGATGAATGGTTAAATGGAGATTTGAAAGACGCAAATAATCTTATCGTACCTGCCTCTGACATACATCTGAAAGCTCATACTGTAAGGAAATTAAGGGGGAATAATTCAGTTGGGAACTCTCCAAAAGCAGTAGAAGAATACATTTATCCTGTTCTTAAATTTACCGCATAATTTTAATAAAGTCAATATACAAATAAAAGCAAATTATTCTTTTGGTGTCAACCTCAAAACCGTTCCCGGATCATTCAGCACAACATAAATTGCACCATCTGGTCCGGTAGAAACATCGCGAACCCTCCCTTGACCTTTTAGAATAACTTCCTGATGCATTACCCGATTATCTTCAATATCGAGCAAGCGAACATCTTCGTATTTTAAAGCACCCACCAACAATTTATTTTTCCATTTTTTAAATAAGTCGCCCCGGTAAAAATCCAGTCCGCAAACAGCAGTTGAAGGTCTCCAATACAAAATGGGTTGCTCCATTCCTGGTCTGTGCGTTTCTTCTGTAATTATTGTTCCATTGTAATTCCATCCGTAGGTAATAACCGGCCAACCGTAATTTTTCCCCAACTCTATCAAATTTAATTCATCACCTCCCAACGGACCATGTTCCGTTGCCCACAATTTTCCGGTTATCGGATGAACTGCCATTCCCTGAATATTTCTATTACCCAATGAATACAATGATTTTATGGCATCTTTTTCATTAATAAAAGGATTTGATTTTGGAATAGAACCATCTTTATTAATTCGGTGCACTTTACCATTTGGCCGTGTAAAATCCTGAGCGTGCTCTCCTGTCCCGCGTTCGCCAATGGCAAAATAAAGATATCCTGCTGGATCAAATACAATACGGCAACCGTAATGATGACGAGTTGTACGATACGTTTCATGCGGTGCTTCAAATATTATTTCTGACTCTGTCCATGTATTGTTTTTAATTTTACCTCGCTCCAAACGTGTCATTGCCGGAGGGCGTTCTTCTCCGGTAATATTTTCCAAAACATGACTGTAAGCCAAATAAATCCAGCCATTATTATTGTAATCCGGATCGATTGCGACGTCTAATAATCCACCCTGTCCTTCGTTTAATACTTTGGGTGTATTTTTCACCGCATCTGTTAGAAGTTTTCCATTCTTTACTACTCTCAATCGCCCGGGGCGTTCAGTAATTAAAGCGGTAGTTGCATCTATAAAATCTATTGCCCACGGAACTTCAAGACCTACTGCAAAGGTTTCAATTTTAACATTGTAATCCAGCGTTTCAACTATTTTTGATATTGGTGGTTTTACAGCGCCTACTTTCTTTTCAGAATCGCGAATGTATTTAACCACCGAATTTATCTCTGCGGAAGAAAGTGTTTTTTCGTACGACGGCATTCCCAAATGAGTAATACCAAATTTTATATTTTGAGTAATGCCTCCATTATCAGCACCAAATTGCCATATTCCATCAATTAAGCTGCCAGAATTTCCACCATTTAGATCTACTCCGTGGCAGGTAGCACAGTTTTTTTGATAAATTGCTGCACCATCGGGCTGCGCATTAACATTTAAAACTATACTTAAAAGAAAATATACAAACAGAAGTTTTTTAAATTGCTGAACTGATGATTTCATGTTGAATGATTTAGATTACATCAGTATATAACAATTCAAAGGAGAAAAGTTCAACAGGATACAAATTTTCTATTACTCCTATTATAGGTGTCTATTTACAAGTTATTTAATTTACCTCCAAAAAAATGTAACAAATCACTTTTTCAAGGAGCAAAGGATGGCATCTATTTCAATTCTAATTATTTCCTAAAGCTATTATCTCTTTTACCGGAATATCGCCATAACCCACATCCAATTTAGCTTCCCCATTTTTGTATTCAATTGTTCCAAAACCATATTCGGTAGAAAGGAAGCTTGTAAAATCACCTACTTGAGAATCTACATACAGAATCTGGGTAACAGCATCGTAACGCACACCGGTTAATCCCTGCAGCAATCCGTAACTTGCCATTGCGCGCGCATACCAGTGTCCACATTCATATTCGTTAAATGGATTTCGGGTTTCGCCATTATAACGTTTCCGCACTTCCCGCACAATTTCCAACCCTTTTTCTACTTCGCCAACCGACATTAAATGCGAAGCAACCTGATATTCAATTCCTGTCCACACTTCGTTGCTGTAAACAAAGGGTAAAGTTAATTCGTCGCCATTTGGCCACGTGCAAAGTAACAAACCACCCTCTTTCCCCATTCCATAGGTTGGACGCTGCGGATTAACATGGTCAGATAAATCAGTTTTTAAATTGTATTTATAAATGGCATTTAAATGACTTGCGATCTTTTCATTATCAATAAAATCATCTAATCCGGCCATTTTTCCAATCCATGCTCCCAATATTCCATCGGATAAACAACCATTACCATATTGATATTTTGGCCCCTCCTTTTGAAGTAATTCAATAGCTTCAGAAGAATAACTCATATTTATTCCAATTTTTGATGCTTTCACTGGGTCTGTTGCATTTAATCCTTCAACCCTAATTTTTTGAATAAAATATTCACCATTATAAAGGTCATTTCCCAATGTATTTTCCCCTTTTTCCAATAAGGTTTTGTAATTCGAAACATCGTCTCCGGCAACGGTTCCCATTTCAATGGTTGCTGCCAATGCACCCAAATAAAAACTTGTACACATTCCGTCTGGCCCCCAAAACTCAATATCGTAAGTATTATGATGTGGTTCTTCCAAAACTCCCTTATGTTTCGGATCCCATATTTCAATGCAATAATCAAGACTCTGTTTGACCTTTGGATACAACAGTTGCATCCATTTCGTATCTCCCGAAATTCTCCACTCACGATAAACTTTCATCATTCCCCCCAATTGCCCATCGGAGGCAGCATAAAAATTATGGTTAACCGCCGGATTAACTGGTAGTGTGGTTCGGAAACTTTGATGACCCAAGTCATTTTGACTAATATTATACTCCGTTTCCCTTAGGGTTCGTTCTAATGCCGGAAACAGATGTGGTATGGCTTGCGCATAATTCCAAACATGTGTACAAGAACCGTGGCAACAACCACTACCATCATGACATCCTTCCCACGCCCACAATTTTCCATCCTTTTGGCGAAGTACAGTGGGCGATTTTAAAATAGTTAGATTGGCTGCCACCGCCTCTACAACTTCTGCCGGAAGAGTGGAATTATAAAAAGCTTTAGAGAACAACTCCGATTTGGATTTCAAACCGTCGTAATTCAATTTCCAATATTTCACAATTTCATTAATATTCTTAAATCTTCCTGAATACCAAGGCTCATAATAAATATCACTTAAATCGGCACAGCATCCACTCTCAGGTTCACATTTTGCCAAATCTGCTTTTAACTGTTCTTCGGAAACAGGCCCAAGACCTACACGAAGATTTGAATGAGGTGCATACCAACTCATCATTACTTTAATCGTTTTTTCTTCGCCCGGGTTCAGTTTAAAAGGAACATACAATGAAGCACCCGGCGACTTTTGAGTAGTAGTATCTTCAGAAAAAGTAAATTCTGAAAGATCTTTCCATAAAACAGTTCTCGAATCGAACCAACCTCCCCGAAACCAGCACAAATCAACCACTGTATTTGGGTCATCAGCAACAATTGCGAAATCGCCTTTGTACTGCGGTTTACCCGGGAAACATTCCTGCTGAAGTAAAATACCATTTTTTATTCCTGAAATAGAATGTCCCTTGTCGTAAGAACCTCCCCATTCATTCGGAATTTTAATGCGCATTAGATTTTCTGCATGGTACGAAAAACAAGCTTCGATCGTTTCTTCGCTGGTATTTTTGAATGTGTATTCCAAGCCTCCAACAGGCAAACTTGAATTATCCTCATCAGTTGGTATAAAGGGACTCCAGCCAGTAACAGAAACTTCCATTGGAATATCATTATCCTCTAATTTAATTTTTCCAAATGGAAATTTTGTTTCAAACGAAGCTTTGTCGAAATGAGGAAATCCATAACTTTTATCTCCCGCTCCATTTCCGGTATTGCTGTTACCAAATATCTTCCAATCCGGAACTGGTCCTTCCAAAACCTTAGCTCCATTTTCTATTCCTTTTATAGATAGGGCCGCCATCATAAACGGTTCATTAAAAACATCAGGATGATTCCGAACCGAAACATGCGAAATAGCTCCAGTACCTTCCAAACAAAACATCCCGGCACCAATTCCTCCTATTGGGAAAGCTAATCGATTTAGGTTTTTACCTTCATAAACGGAATTAAATTCTCTCTCGGTTGAAACTTTATCTGTGTTTTGACAAGAAAAAAATACAATTAAAATAGCCAGACTGAAAAATAATTTTTGGTTCATGACAGTAAAGTTTATTTATTCAAGAAATTCAGAAATCACCTTTGCCCACAAGTCGTATCCTTTTTTGTTCATGTGCAATCCATCATCAATAAAAATATCCTCAAAAACATCCCCGTTTTCATCGAGCATAATACTCCAAACATCTGCAAATTCAACATTGCCTTGTTTTTTACAGTATTTTTTTAATTTATTATTGAGTTTTATATAATCCTTTTTCAGATTTTTACGGGCAATGCTGGGTTTTGGAGAAATTAAAACAACTTTGGTTTGTGGCAGATCCTTTTGAATTTTTTTAACCAAACCTTTGGCTTCTTTTAAAATCTTGGTTGGCTTTTTATCATCAGCGATATCATTATCTCCTTCATAAATAAACAAAATTTTCGGTGTTTGTTTTGTAATCAATTCATCGTAAAAATAGATGAGATCGCTAAAATGCGAACCTCCAAAACCATTATTAATTATATTGTAATCAAGAAAATAATCTTGTACATCCTTCCACATTCTAATACTTGAACTGCCTGTAAAAACAACAAGTTTTTTGTTGGGACTAAAATTATATTCTTTATTAAAAAGTTGATCTACCTGTTCTTTAAAACGATTCGGATCCTGGGCTTTTACGGAAAAAACTCCCAAAAACAGAATTCCCAGAACAAGCATTTTGAAATGGTTTATTTGATTCATTGGTAAAAATTAGATTTATTAAATTCAAGTCGATTACCAAAGATAAAAATCAAGACACAAAGTACTGCAAATCTGACACAAAGTTTTACCAGGGTCACCATAAAAATAATTACTGCTTTTGTATGCACTTTATTTATCTATTTCTAATCATGTTTTCAGACTGTACTCCGGATTTATTAATGACCAACAAATTTTAAAACACCAAATTTCCAGAAACGGTGAAAATCATTTGCTCCTGTAGGAGACCATGCATAAAATTCCAGTTTCCCTTTTACAGGAGAGTCAATCCGGTAAAGATTAATTCTCCATTCTTCAGCAGGAACCGGAATAAGATTATCGGAACCAATGATTGATGAAAACGGGATAGCATATTCCACCGTCCAACTTTTTGCCCCTGGTTTATCCAACTCGCCATTAATATGTACTTGTGTTTCCAGTCCTTCGCAAGTAAAATCTTTCCAGGAACGAAAACCGCTGCCCCGTTCTCCCGATGTGGGCCTTCCGTTTAGAATATAAGCATCAAATATTGCGTTTCGAGGGCTCACATTTAGCTCATAATATTGTCTGGTTTTTCCCGACGGACAAATAAAAGCTTCCACACACTCCTCTGCAAAAATGGCGGAATCCCGGCCGGTTATGGTTCCCCAAACATAATCGTCTTCGCACTCGAAGGTTATATACAGGTAACTGGCATTGTATAATAACTTAACAGTTGTAGCATAATTGCCAGACTCTCCGGAAATGGGATTTACCAGCCTGGCAGCTTCCGCTTGTTCCCATAAAGGATCGTCGGCCTTGCCGGATAGGTGGATGTCTGAGTCAATTTGCCGACATTCGTAAATAAACTGCTGTTTAACACTGTTGTTTTTTATTTGCGCTTGCGCGTGCAAATGTAATTGCATCAGCTGCAACCCGATAAATATTAAAACAATACTGGTTTTCATTCTGAAATAAAAATATAAAAGTGCAAATTAATTTGTAGATTAATACCTTCGATAATTAGTATTTATCCATACCACTTACGTGTCCTTCCCTGAAGTTTGCCAAGTACGTCGATTGTAATATTTACATCGTTCACCACCTGAAAGTCGAACATGCCCACACAAATAAAATCGGCACCATTTTTAAATGCCCAGTTAAAACCATCTTCGGGTTGAATTGCGCCAGCAGCCAAAACTTTAAACCCCATTACCGGAACCTTTGCACGTTCGACAAATTCAGTAGTTCTATCAGGGAAAAGACAGAAAATATTATTGTGAAATTTGTTGTGATCGGAATAGTTTTTTCCATCCACTTCAAAAGGAACCCGATTTTCCCTGGGATGCGCCGACCAATAATTGTCGTGGTGCATGGTTTTCATATAATAATCGGGAATAATACCTTGCTCTTCGCAGGCAATTAACGAATCAACCGTGTGCGACGCCAGCCCCGCAGTGTATCCCTGACTTCGGATCCTGTCCATCATTTTTTCGATAATATCTATTTTATTATCGCGCACCAGCCAGTCGCAATGATTGCCTTGAATCTGAACAATGTCAACTCCCATATCAATGGCTTTATCAATGTTTACAAAGTAGTCCTTATTTTCCATATCGGGATGAACCTGTGAAATGACCTTAATTTTACTACCCGTAATTTTTTTGTATTTTGCTATAGTTTCGTTAGTTGGGAAACCAATATTTATGGTGTTAATTCCGGCTTTTTCAGCCAACATTAACGTTTCAAAAATCTTTTTCTCCGTGTTATATGCACGAAATAAGGAAGGAACATAAATAAGATCTCTTGCGTGCGCCCAACCACCAATTAAATTTCCACCCATAACTAAACGACTAATTTCGTGCGCCCCAATTTTTCCCATTGGCAGTTCGCCTTTCAAATCACTAATATCGGCACCTCCAATTTTAATTGTTGCTCCCGACAAAGTATCGATTCCAAATTTTTGAGAATCGCGAAATGCGCCAAAACCTAAAACTCCAAGCGCAGGAATGGTTGCTAAATTTTTTAGCGCTTCTCTGCGTGAATTACTTGTTGTGGTCGATTTCTCACTTTCATCAGCATCTTTCTTTTTCAAAGAGAAAAGTTTTAATGCAAAAAGTCCGTATCCTTTTTCTTTTATAACAAGAAGCACCACCAATGCCAAAGCTTCAATCAAATTTTTATTTACGATATATAAATTTCCTTCGGCAGGTCCCATTATAGAACCTCCAAAAGGCGGATACGCGAAATAATAGAGTACCAATAAAACAATTCCTGAAACGGAAGAAACACGAATTGCCAAACCAATAAAAAGTGCCAGACCAATTAATAATAAACCTGCTATATTAATCGGATCAACAACATTCATCAATCCATCGGAAGTGCCCATCCACTGATAAAAACCAGAAAATGGCCCGGTAGAATTTGTCAAATAACCAGCTGCAGACCAATTGCCCATTGCTAGTTTTGAAATTCCTTCGTATAAAAAATGCCACCCTATGGCGACTCTAAAAACTGTAATTAGTAATTTCTTCCAATTCATTTCTAATCAATTTGGTTTATCAAAAATTCTAAATTTGGTCAATTTTCTCTTTTAAAGAAAACGTATCTAATTCATTTTAAAAGAATATTGAAAAATAAATTAATTGAAATGGGTTAATTTAGAATGAATCTGAGTCCTTATATCAACATTAATAAAACAGCGAATAGGAGTAAAAATTTGTATTAATCAACCTTGTTTTCCCATAACAAAAGTTCTTTTTGATGCTTGATTCAATTGTTTTTCTATTTTTGTGCTTCAATAAAAAGGAACAAAATGAGCAAAGATTTCAGAGCTACCAATTATAAATTACAATCTATAAAAACCGGAAAAGTATTTAACGATGAAGGATGGTTATTGGATGCACCCGGAGAAACTGAACCAACTTTGATTCGTGCTTTGTACGAAAAAACTCAAATTGATGTAAAAGACAACTCCTGGGGTTTGTACAAATTTGCCGATTGGTTGCCAATTGGCCGCACATTAAAAGGTTCGTCGGCACCGGTTACATACAAAAGTGAAGGATTGGCTGCTGAATTGGGCTTGAAAAATCTGTGGATAACATTTAGTGGATATTGGCCTGAAAAGGGAGCATGCATGAAAACCGGCTCTTTTAAAGAAACAGAAGCGTATTCGGTTTGTGGCCGGATGACAGCAGAAATGAATAAAGTTTTGGTTGTTGCATCGGCTGGAAATACCGCCCGGGCATTTGCTCAAGTTTGTTCCGACAATAAAATTCCACTGTTGCTTTGTGTGCCCGAAGACAATATTAGTGCACTTTGGTTTGGTGCACCGTTAAACGATTGTGTAAAATTAATTTGTAGCAAAACGGGTAGCGATTATTTCGATGCCATTCATCTTTCTAATATTGCTGCGGGATTAGAAAATTTTGTTGCCGAAGGAGGCGCAAAAAATGTAGCTCGCCGCGATGGAATGGCAACTACAATGCTTTCGGCAACTACAACAATTGGACAAATTCCTGATTACTATTTTCAGGCGGTGGGAAGTGGAACCGGTGCAATTGCAGCCTGGGAAGCCAATGTTCGCCTAATTGCTGATGGACGTTTTGGTTCAACAAAAATGAAACTTATGGTTTCGCAAAATTCTCCATTCACTCCAATTTACGATGCCTGGAAAGCAGGTTCGCGTGCAATGTTATCTTTGGATGATGAACTGGCCAGAAAGCAGGTGGAAGAAATTGATGCAAAAGTACTTTCGAACCGAAAACCACCCTACCCAATTATTGGTGGACTGTACGATGCAATGAAAGATGCCGGTGGTGATGTTTTACTGGCAACTAATCAAGAAGCAGCAGAAGCAGCAAAATTATTCGAAAAAACCGAAGGCATAGATATTCATCCGGCAGCTTCGGTTGCTGTTGCTACTTTAATTGCAGCTGCAAAAAACGAAACAATTAACGAGGAAGATTTAATAATGCTGAATATAACTGGTGGCGGCGAGGAAAAATTCAAATCGAAAAACGAACTTTTCTATTTAAAACCTGAAATTATTTTTGACATTGATCCCGATTCAGAGGAGGTAATAAAACAAGTTTCGACACTATTTGAATAAGATAAAAAACGCCCTACTTTTGAATAATTTATCTCCCTGTAAAATAGGTGTAAAAGTTAATTTTGTCGTCAATATAAAATAGATACATTTACTAAAACAAATAAAACATTCTTATCATGAAAAACTTAAAATCAGCGATAAAACTTTTTGTTTTGCTTTTGAGCATTACGGTTATATCCTGCAATCAATACACCGATTATTCTACTGTACCTTTCGAAGAAGATGTAACTCCCGCGTGGGAAAACCCCGCAGTTTTTCAAATTAATAAAGTAGCACCACACGCTCATTTTATTCCATTTGCCACTGCCGACCAAGCTCGCACAGAGGACAAATGGCAATCGCCAATGTTGCAATCTTTAAACGGAACCTGGCAGTTTAACCTTTCTCAAAATCCTGACGAAAGACCACATTGGTTTTTTAAAGATGATTTCGACACAAGAGAATGGGACGAAATTAAAGTTCCTGCCAACTGGGAAGTAGAAGGTTACGACTACCCGATTTACACCAACGTAAAATTTCCACACGAAAAAACTCCGCCTACCATTCAAAAAC
>JABMPI010000427.1 GCA_013203755.1 Bacteroidota bacterium | reverse complement strand
GACACACCCCTTCTGTCTTCTTCCGGTAATTTTGATACCGACAAACAACTATTACAGGAATTTCAAGACATGAAATTTGGCATGTTTGTACACTGGGGTCCAGTAAGTTTGAAAGGCACAGAAATTGGCTGGTCGCGTGGCAGAGAAGTTCCCAACGAAGAATATGATAATCTTTATAAGCAGTTCAATCCAATAAAATTTAATGCATACGAATGGATTAAAACCTTAAAAGATGCCGGCATGAAATATTTTGTGATTACCACCCGGCATCACGACGGTTTTAGCATTTGGCCAACTGATTATTCCGATTACGACATAGCAGCAACTCCCTACAAAAAAGATGTGCTAATGGAAATGAAAAATGCTTGCGATAAATATGACATTGTATTTGGAACTTACTATTCCATTTGCGACTGGAAACATCCGCTGTATCCTTTGGGCAGCCCGGGCGGAAAAACTACAAAAGAAACAGGAGACATGGAAAAATTCATTCCATTTATTAAAGGTCAAACCAAAGAGCTAATTGAAAAATATGATTCAAAAATATTATGGTTCGATGGCGAATGGGAAGAACCATGGACACATGAAATGGGGCTGGATTTCTACAATTATTTAAAAGGGCTTAATGAAAATATCCTCATCAACAACCGGGTTGACAAAGGCAGAAAAGGAATGGAAGGAATTACCATTTCCAAGGAGTTTGCCGGCGACTTTGCAACACCGGAACAGCGGGTTGGAACTTACAATATTGAAAACCCATGGGAATCGTGTATTACAATGTGTAACCAATGGGCATGGAAACCAAACGACAAAATGAAAAGCCTGGAACAGTGTTTATTCACCCTAATAAAAACAGTTGGTGGTGGCGGCAACCTACTTTTTAATGTGGGGCCAATGCCCAACGGACAAATTGAACCACGTCAGGTGGAGCGTTTAAAAGAGATGGGCGATTGGTTAAAAGAAAATGGCGAAGCAATTTACGAAACAAGGGGCGGACCATACCAACCCGGAGATTGGCTAGCTTCAACGAGAAAAGGAAATACCATTTATTTGCATCTTTTGAATTTCAAAAAGAAACAGGTTGAACTTCCATTTCCAGAAAATGTAAAAATTAAAAGTTGTTCTGTTCTGAATGGGGAAAAACTGGATTTTAATAAAACAGAAAAATCAATAACAATTATTCTTCCTGAAAAACCGAAAGAGATAGTAACCATTGTAAAAATTACAATTGATGGTAACGCAGAAAATCTAAAATCTATAGAATTAAATTAATGAAAATGTTTTCAGTAAAAAACAAAAATATTATCGTTACCGGGGCAAGCGGAGTTATTGGATCGGCGATTTCGGTGGCGCTGGCAAAAAATGGAGCGCGGGTAGCTATTTTAGGAAGAAGTGAAAATAAACTTCAAAATACCTTCAACAAAATTAATGAATATGGTAACGGGCATCTTCAGTTTTTGTGCGATGTACTTGATGTTGAATCATTAAAAATAGTAAATTCTAAAATTCATAAAGAATTTAAACATGTTGATGGTTTAATAAATGTGGCTGGCGGAGCAATGAAAGGAGCATCAACAAAAGAAGAATTTTTAACGTCGAACACACCTTTTGAAGATTCGTTTTTTGGAATTAGCCTGCCTGACTTTAGTTATACTACTGACTTAAATTTTCTTGGGAGTGTAAATCCCACAAAAATATTTGGTGAATCGATGGCCAAACAAAAAAGCGGGAATATTATCAATATCAGTTCAATGGGCGCTATTCAACCCCTAAGTAAATCGCCTGCTTACAGTGCAGGGAAAGCTGCTATTTCCAATTTTACCCAATGGCTGGCGGTGCATCTTTCAAAAGTAAATATTCGGGTAAATGCCATTGCACCTGGTTTTGTATTAACAGAACAAAACCGCTTTCTTCTTTTCGATGAAAAAACGGGAGATTTAACACCACGGGGAAAACGAATTGTTGATCACACCCCACAGGGAAAATTGGGGTCGCCGGATGATCTGATTTCAACTATTTTCTGGTTACTCTCCGATGAATCTTCATTTATTACAGGAATAACGGTACCTGTTGATGGAGGTTTTTCTGCTTATAATGGGATTTAAATTCGGATTGATGATGAATCTTAAATCGGATAAAAAATCACCCCTAATTATTGCCCACCGCGGAGAATCGGCAGATGCTCCCGAAAATACACTTGCAGCCATAAACCTGGCCTGGCAAAGAGACGACGACGCTGTGGAAATTGACATTCATTTGACCTTGGACAACCACATTGTTGTGAACCATGATTATACAACCAAACGCACCGGAAACGCCAACCTGACCATAAGAAAAAGTACCACTGCCGAACTTAGAAAAATTGATGTTGGTTCGTTTAAAAATTCAAAGTGGAGAAACGAAAGAATTCCACTCCTTTCGGAAGTATTAGCAACTTTGCCCGGCGGGAAAAAACTGTTTATTGAAATAAAAAGCAGCAAAAAAATAATTTCTTTTCTCCGGGAAGAACTCATAAAATTCAAAATAAATCCGGAACAGGTACAAATAATTGGGTTCAATCGTTCAACCCTAAAAGAAGTCAAAAAGAAAATGCCTGGATTCACCGTTCTTTGGCTTATAAATCTTGACTACAACTGGTTTACCAAATTAACTTCGGTGAATACGAAAAGACTTCTGCTAAAAGCATCAAAATCGGGTCTTGACGGTGTGGATGCATTTGCAGGAGAAATGATAACCACTACATTTGTTCAAGAAGCAAAAGCGATGAACCTTTTGGTTTACACCTGGACCATTGACAATCTTGAACAGGCACAGCAACTAGTGCAGAAT
>JABMPI010000426.1 GCA_013203755.1 Bacteroidota bacterium | reverse complement strand
ATGCGAAGTAAATATGTAAGGAAAGGGAACAACCGCCAATGTTGCTGTAAAATGGGCAAACTTGCGCGTTATTTCTCCTTTTAATTTAAATCGCCTGTAGTTTAATTCGTTAAACACCAGCAGAAGTACGATTGCAATTAAATAAACAAATGATAGTACAATTGTATTAACCATGTAACATTACATTTACTGTTTGTGACTTAATAATTCAAAACCATTACACAAAAAAATACCCATGTTCCGCCAGCAATCAGGCTATCAAACCGATCAAGAAAACCTCCATGCCCGGGAATAAGATTACTATAGTCTTTTACCCTATATTTTCTTTTATAAAATGAAGCCGCAATATCTCCGGCAAATGCAAAAAACAACACGCCAACGGCTATAATTGAGACTTTTAAAAAAGATTCGGAATAAAGTGAATGAAGCAAAAATGAACTTGATATGGCAATTATGGTACCACCAATAAGGCCGCCCAAAGTTTTGCCCGGGCTAATATTTGGAAGAATTTTAGTGTGCCCCCAAATTTGACCCGAAATTTGACTGAAACTATCGAATATAGAAAGAATTAGAAACGAAAAAAGAATAAGCTCATTTTTCAAGCCACTAAAAAAATAAAATCCTGCAGATAGAATTACATAGACTATAACGGATAAGATATAAAATCCTTTATTCTTAAAACCTGATATTCGGAACAATTGAAACAATTCGAAAAAACCAACACCAATTATAAGAACCGACAAGTATTGAAAAATAACCGGGTTAATTACAATACTAAAAAACAGGACGTTAATAATAACAAAATAGGTAAAAAATTTGGTGTAACTTTTACGCGCTATTTCAGATGGTCTATTACGATTGATAAAATAAAAACCAACGCCCCCAAGTAGAAAATAAGAGAGAATTATAATGTAAATAATACGAATCATATATAATTATTTAAGTTTCTATTAGCCAAATATCATTAATACTCCTATAACAACAATTACAGCTGCAAACCAGTACCTGATGTTATTTTCAGATTTTTCTATTTTTACTTTTGATAAAACCCTTGGTCCCAATAATGCTCCAATTATTGAACCGGCGGTAAGAAAACAAACAAGCGTGAGGTCAATCTGTCCGACTAAAAAATGTGCTCCAACTGCAAAAACGGTATTTACCAGAACAACCATTAACGAAGTTCCAATTACCAATTTCAATGGTATTCGCATGGTAAAAAGACCAGCCAACACCGGAGCTGTTCCGCTGGTACCAAAAGTGCCGGTAATTGTCCCTGCAAAAAATCCAAAAAATGAACCTTTGCCTATTTGTATAATGCCCGAATCAATCTGTTTTTCTGTTCCATTAGCTTCTGCCTGTTTCTTTCGCCAGGTGCTAACAAGCATATTTAGTGCAATTAAAACCGAATAGATACCAAAACTTACCTTAAGTTGTTCAGCACTAATCCGGCTTGTTATGCCGGCTCCAATAAAGGCTCCAACCAAACCTGCAGTAGCAAACATAAAACCTATCCTAAAATTGATATTCCCCTTTCTGTAATGCCCCAATGTGCCAACTATACATATTGGCAATGTAGCTGCCAACGATGTAATTACGGCCGTTTGAGCAGGAACTTCCACTACGAGAGTAAGAATAGGAAGAAAGAAAAAACCACCGCCGCCACCCAACATTGTACCAAATAAACCAATAATAAGGCCCAATAAAGGCAACAAATAATAAATAGGTTCTATGGACGAATGTATAATCATAATTATAAAATTAAAACCATTTTTATAAAGTTAAGATGCCGTTTCTGCTAATGTAAAATCGTTAATATCTATATTACTTAAGTACCTAAAATTGCGAACTTTCATATGCGAACTTTTGCCGGTTTTAAAGTTGTTTACTTTAATATCTGTGGGGTAGACTTTGTTATTTGTGTTTTCAACTTTCACATAATCCGACAATTCCGTGCGACTAAGTAATTTGTTTTTCAAATCGTACTTTTCAACACCCAGCAAATGTTCTTCCTTCACCGACACATAGGCAATACCGTAACTTTTCTCTCCGGGTTTTTCAACCCTTATTTTATGGCATTGCACTCCGTTAAACAAATCTTTGCCAAGTAGAACAAAATCAAAATCGGTATCTATAAAAGCACTAAACTGCATTATCGGAATTTCGCTACCCATTATTTTTAATCTGTGCTGGTTGGCTCTTATTTTCTGAACTTTTCCTGTTGCCGGCATATATATTTCAATTAATCCTTTTTTGTTTGGATAATTGGTAGTTAGAATTTTTGTGCCAGATACATTCTCTGGTGAAATAATCTCAATTAATACCTTTTTTTCACTGGCGAATTCTGCAAAAAAAACAATCATCTTTTTTGTTTTACTTTCACCCTTTGCTCCAAAAGTTTCCAAATCAAGGTTTAAATGAATATTATTAAGCAATAACTTGTTTTGCGAATTTTCAATTAATCTTTTTGCCTCAACACCGTTTGTAGCTGCAACATTAAACACAAAAACTATGATACTAAATACTAATAGTAACTTCTTCATATTGAATGGAATTTAAATCCGGTTCTAAAAAAACTGGTTTTGTAATCACAATTATTGCCGGAATAAGTAACAATGCACTCATCAGGCAAGAGAAAATAGAGACAACTACTAATACTCCAAAAAAACGAAGAGGTGCAAAACTGGAAAAGATCAATACAGAAAAACCTACAATTACCGAAAAAGCGTTAAATACAATTCCGCGGCCTGTTGTATTCAGTGTTACTATAATAGCCTGTTTTATATCAGCTACTTTGGCATACTCTTCTTTATATCGCCATAAAAAGTGGATGGTATAATCTATACCAACGCCAATCATTATCGAAGACAACAGTGCGGTTGCAATATCCAACGAGATTCCTAAAAAGCCCATTACACCAAATAATAATAGAATTGAAAGCAAAAGTGGCAAACTGGCTTTGGCTCCGGCAACAACAGATTTGAATATGATAGATAGTAAAATAAAAATATTGAGGTGTTTACTTAATTAATATTATATTTGCTTGAAATAATGATAGATATGGATATTTTCAATGGAGAGGAGCTCTTAAAATTCACTGAACGGTTCTCATCGGACGAGGT
>JABMPI010000425.1 GCA_013203755.1 Bacteroidota bacterium | reverse complement strand
CTTCAGAACGTCATGCTGTCCGTCAGCCGACGGATCAGCATCTCTATTTCAAACAACAGATTCCGAAATGAATTCGGAATGACGGACCCGAAACATGATGCTTGTCTTAACACTAGGTTTATCTGGTTCTTCATTCTATTTTGTCGGTCTAATTTTCTTTTTCTATAATTGGTTCAGGTTTCCATTCTAAAACCTGAGCATCTTTCAAAAGTTGAGTTCTAAGTTTGGCATAACTAATTTGCTGAATGTCTTTTTCTTCATTAATGGCAAGAACAGCGGCAGTGGTGGTAGATTGAGCAAGTACCATAAAAACAGGTTCCATACGTATTGATCCAAAAGCTATGTGAGTTGATGAGAGGCAAACCGGAACCAATAAATTAGTACATTCTTCTTGTTTTGGAACAAGAGATTTAAATGCAATAGGGTAGGGAGAAAAACCTCCAACCTCAACATCGCCTTCATTTCTCACATTGCCAGATTCATCGATGTAACGTTGAACATTATGAGAGTCCATGGTATAAGCGGCCAAACCTGCCGGAACGTCGGTTGCAATTGTTCCCAAACAATCGTGTTCTGTCATCACATAATCGGAAATCATACGGCGAGCCTCTCTAATGTACAGTTGATGAGGCCAATTTTCATTATCGGTAAATTCATCTTTTGGCAGTCCCCATTTATTTACTTCTTCGCGTACATATTGGGGCAATCTTGGATCGTTGGCTAAAAACCACATTAAGCCTTTCTGATAATTTTCGTGCTCCTGAATAATTGCTTCACGGGTTTTATAATCACCGTTTGGGTAGTCGTAATTCATTCCAATATTGTCTGTTGCAAATGCTCCTTTGTTGTTGGTGTCGGTTTTTCCCAGAGGCATCATTTTCGAAAGTTTTAGCACATCAAACTCCCCTGTGTTTATGTATCGAAGCAACAATTCGTAGCGTAACGGATCATACTTTTCAGGTTTGGAAAAGGGAATTTGGTTTTCAGGAACATTGGTCAGACACATTCTAAAACAATAAGCCTGAATACGATGATCGCCGTCGCCTTCAATTCCCGGACCACCATCTTCTAAAATCCCCGGTAATAATCCACTTTCAGGTTTCCCTGAAACAATGTAAGGATCGACAGGTTTTTTAAATTGATGATAAAGAGCCTGGGCGGTTTGAACTCCGTTTAAAGTTTCTTTGTATGTTTTATTGGATTCGCGGCCTACTGCAAAACTTACTCCAGCGGTTGCCATTAAATCGCCTTCGTAGGTGGCATCAATAAACATTTTACCCTTAAAAATAAGTCCTGACTCCATGGTAATAGTTTGTATTTTTTGATCGATTTTATTCACTCCATTTTTGAGATTCAGTCTTTCGTTAAAGAATACTTTAATTTGGGCCTCTTCAAGCAAATCATTAAAAATTTTCTCTGCAACATGAGGTTCAAAAGTCCACATTGTTTCTTCCTTTGGCGAACCCGGATTGTAATGTTGGTTGATACGCTGATAAAACACCCTGGAAAGCCCCCCGATTGCAGCTTTGTTTCCAATGTCTGTAGCACCCAATCCGCCGGAAGTTAATCCGCCAAGATGTTTCCCCGGCTCTATAATTACTGCCGTTTTTCCCATTTTTACAGCCTGACAGGCTGCAATCACTCCTGCCGAAGTACCGCCGTAAACAACCACATCAAAAGTATTTAACTGTTCTTCTTTTTGTGAACAAGAACAGAAAATCAAGTTTAACAGGATAAGTTTTAAAACAATATATATTTTCATATGATTAAAATTGTTTGTTTTCAGTTGTATCATATGGAACTCGCACTTTAATAATCCCCTTTTGTAAAAATATTTCTATGCTCGTTTCATTCTAATTTTTCTTGAACACTTTTACATAATCAACAATAAAAACATCGGGTAATTTTGAATCTTTTAAATCCTCCCTTTTTCCAGGTAATTCCATACTCAAAATCATGTATTGTTCGGTGTGCGAAATGGCACGTGTAACTTCGTAATATTTATATCCATCAATAAAAAATACGTATTTTTCGGGCGTCCACTCTGCAGCAAAAGTGTGAAAGCCTTCGCTTATTCCTTCTACCTGACTTAGTAATCCTCCAATACTTTGTTGATTTGGCCCGTATGCCCAATGAAGGTTGTGCGAAACCATATCATCTCCTGATTTTTTGAAATACTCCATGATATCGATTTCAGTTCCGAATTTTCCTGGATCTTCGCCAGCTGCAATGCCGGGTGACTGAATCCAAAATGCAGACCAGTTTCCCTGTGATTTTTGAAGTTGGGCACGGCATTCAAAAAAACCATATTTGGTCATAAAAGTATTGGCTGTTCCAATTGCACCAACTTTTACAGAGTCGTTTTCAATAAAAGCCCCCAACTCAAGAAATCCGTCTTTTACTGTAATGGCATCGGTTGAAATAAAACCAGATGCACGCGGGCCAACACCTCTGGGCTCCCATTTTGCCAGGTCAAGTTTATCGCCTTCAAACTGGTCTTCCCAAAAAAGTTTATAACCCATTTCTTCGGGAGTGAAAAGATCTGGCGAGATAGGTTTAAAAAAGTTACTTACTTCGTTTTCATTTGTAGTAATAATTATCGGCAGCCTCCACAATCCTCCGCTACCTCCCCAATCCGTTACTTTTACAGTTATTTGAT
>JABMPI010000424.1 GCA_013203755.1 Bacteroidota bacterium | reverse complement strand
GAATATTGCTTCGTTTACAATTGATGGTGGCAAAAGCTGGCAAACTTGCGAAACCATGCCCAAAGAATATCGTTCTTGTGTTCAGTATGTTACTAACGGGAATAAAAAGTTATTTTTTGCCATTGGAAAAACCGGTTGCGATTATTCTGTTGATGGAGGCAAAAATTGGAAGTTTATGAATAACAAAGGCTACTACACATTTCGCGTTGTGCCAGGCAAACTACAAGGTTTTGTTTCGGGGGGAGATGGGAAGATTGCCAGGGTTGTATTGAAACAAGATTAAATACAGTACTTTTGCAATTACAATTATTAGGAGAAACTTCATGAGTAGAAAAGTAAAAGGACAATATAAAAAGGCGTCGGAAAATAAAAGAGGAGCTGTTTTTCAGGTTAAAGAAAATGCACTTCTTATGGAGTTTCTAATGGCGGAGATGCCGGGTAAAAGCCGAAGTAAGATTAAGTTGTTATTGAGCAATAAACGGGTTTTGGTGGATGGTAAAGGTATATCGCAGTTTAACCACCCACTTACGACGGGTCAACAAGTTGAAATTGGCAAGGGGAAGGTTGTTCCGGAAAAGGAGTCTCGTGAACTTTCTATTGTATATGAAGATGAGGAGCTTATTGTGATTGAAAAACCTGCTGGATTACTTTCGATTGCCACGGATAAAGAAAAACGGGCAACAGCTTATAGTTCGTTAAGTAACCATGTAAAGAATCAGGACAATGAAAATAAAATATTTATTGTTCACCGTCTCGATCGTGAAACTTCCGGGTTAATGTTGTTTGCAAAAAAAGAGGAAGTAAAATATCATATTCAGGAATTGTGGAACTCCACAGTTATTGAAAGAAGCTACATTGCTTTGGTTGAAGGAGTGGTTGAAAAAAAGGAAGATGTAATTACATCGTATTTGGTGGAGGGAAAAACGTTTAACGTTCATTCTTCGCAAAACCCCAATTATGGGAAAAAAGCGGTTACAAACTATAAGGTGTTAAAAAAGAACAAAGCTTACTCGTTGTTAAAAGTGAATTTGGAGACCGGACGTAAAAACCAAATTCGCGTGCACATGCAAGATATTGGACACAGTATTGTGGGCGATAAAAAATACGGTGCCAGTAGTAGCCCAATAAAACGTCTTGGACTTCATGCACAGCAGCTTTCGTTTATTCATCCAACTACAGGAAAAAAAATATATTTTGAATCAAAAATTCCAGAGGAGTTTTTGAAATTGTTTTAAGATTGATCCTGATAATTTTTTCTCAAAACCTCAACAGTTTTAAATATGGTTGTGATTTTAGAATCTTCAACTTTATCGTCCATGTTTATACAACATACGCCGGTTAAGTGCGGATTCCCAGATTCATTTACCAATTTTATAATTGTAGACTCGAGTTCTTTTTCTGAATAATTATTTAGTGTTACAGGATCTAAACGGATATTTAGAAACGTATTTGGCAGATGTTTTCTGAGTATTTTTAAATTGCCTCCCCAACCTACATCAAGAAAATCTAATACAGGTAATTTTGCAAACGATTCGGCATATCGTTGTGGGTCGTTTCCGCAATAATGTATACCAAATGGACGCTTGGTTTTTGCCCATCCAACATCGTATTTCATTAAATATCGTTCGTAATCTTGGCTGCTAATCATGGTGTGCGAACACTGCGAATGTAACAACAATGGCTTTTGGTAATAACGTGCTACCCTGTTTACAGATATAGAAGTGGTTTGTGTTTTGCGTTCTACAAGGGCAACAAATTTGGAAAGTACACGGTGTATATCATCGAAAAAACCTTGTACATTTTCATCTTCCATAGCCATGTCGAGGAAGAGTTGTTGTCCACGGATATCCATTGCAATGTTGAGAATTCCTCCCCAGTTTACATCCCCGGTGAGGTAACCGTGTTTTTTCTTTAAAGTATCGCAAAGTGCTTCGAAAGCTTTGTAGGCTTGTGTTTTAAATGCACTTTTAACGTCAACTTTCAGTTCTTCGCGGTTATTGCAATGTACTGCAGGTGGATGATTCTCTGAGTATTCAACTTCGCATCCCATTATTTCGGATAGTAGAAATCCTGCTGCCAGATGAACTGCCCCAATTTCCGGGCGTGCTGTATCTTTGTCGGCTCCAAGTCCATATTCACCCCATCTTTCGTAAAGGGTTTTTTCCATTTTTTGCTCACACTCAACTCTTTTTAGGGGATGAAAGAAAAAATCGCGATCGAAAGTAATGCCCGTATTTTTGTTCCACCATTCTGGGGCTAAAACTATATCAACGGGTAAGGTTATGTTTGTTTTCATTTTTTTGCTGGCGAAAAAATTAGAACCTAACTAATCACTTTCGTAGTTCCACCTCTTTCTAAATTGATATCCATATTTCGTTTGTTCGTCTTCCAGGCTCCCGCTGTAAAATCGGGTACTTTTATGGAGTTAGAATCGTTTCTAACCGACCAGTCTGTTAAAGGTACAACTGAGCTCCACGCAGCTGCATCGTACACATCCTGATCCAGCGGCAGACCATTGTGCAAACAGTCAATTAAATGCCAGTCAATCATCAGGTCGGAGCCTCCATGTCCGCTTCTTTTGGCCAGCTCTCCCATTCTGTGAAATATCTCGGGTGTATATTTTCTCTCTATTTTCTCGTATTCTTTTGCCGATACCCATTCGTGTTTTCCGGCCGATATTCTTGGAGGTTGTGGGTCGTACAGAGCGGCACCTTTTGTGCCATACAAACCATGAATCATGTTGTGGGGCGAAGGAGTTGTTGCATCGTGCTGTAAAACAATGGTACGTCCTTGCTTTGTTTTAATAACTGTGGTACTCATATTTCCACGATAATCTTTTCCTGCAAATTCATCAAAATAATTATCGGTTTTAGCCAATTCCTTTGCTTTGGCTGCCATCGCAAAATCCTTGCTTTCTACCGATACCAGAAAATCAAACCGATCGCCTCTGTTAATGTCCATCATTTGTGCAATCGGGCCTAATCCGTGCGTCGGGTAAATGTTTCCTTTTCTGGAGGCGTACTGTCGCAACCACCACATATTCCAATACATATTTTTATTGAAATTGTTTTTCATTTTACTTGTATTGTAGGCACAATCTCCGTGAACCATCTCGCCAAAAAAACCTTCTCTTGCCATATTCAGCATTAACAATTGAAAAGGCATGTAAGAGTAGTTCTCCAACATCATGCAGTGCTTGCGGGTTCGCTCGGCAGTTTCAACCAGTTTCCAGCATTCTTCAATAGTGCCTGCAGCAGGTACTTCTGATGCTACGTGTTTTCCTTGTTCCATGGCATAAATGGCCATTTTGGCATGCAAATACCAGGGAGTGGTTACAATAACAAGGTCAATGTCTTTACGCTGGCACAGCTTTTTCCATTCATCCTCCGATCCTGAATAAAGGTCAGGATTGTGGTCGGTATTTTCCAGTCGCTTTTTTATTTCGACAGCCCTTTCTGTACGGAGATCACAAAGTGCTTTTATTTCAACTCCTTCAATAGCACTCATGGTTTTCATGTGCGAAGGACCACGTTGACCTAACCCGATAATTCCGATACGTACATTCTCTATTTTAGGTGCAGCATAACCCGACATGTTAAAGTGCTGAATTCGCGAATGCTCGTATTCTCTATTTTGTTGTGGAAGCATGGCATCTACAGGGCTGCTTGGTCCTGTCGCAAAACTATCCAAACTACTTCCAGCTATGCCTATTCCTGCAAGACCTGCGAATTTTAGAAAATCTCTACGTTTGTTAGTCATGATTATTGATTTAGAATTGATTTAGATTTTCCTAAAAGTATGGAAAAAATAAGTGCCGACAATAATGTTTAATTGCCAGCACTTATTTATTTAAATTTCAAATTAATGAAATCGAATTAAGTTATTGTAAGTCAGATTATAATTCCAGTTCCCAGCCTTTGCGTGGTTTCATGTTTATAAGACTTTTGGCATATTTGTATGCATCAATAATTTCGTATTCAGTATCGTACCGGGGAGATGGTCTGTCAGTATCTAATTTTATCGATTTTGGTACTTTTATTTGTTCGCCTGGTTTTATGTTGGTGAACTCCATATTTTCTCCATCCCATTTCAGAACACGTTGTAACCCTGATAATCTACCAGCTACTGTTCCCATTACAACAACTTCGTTAAACGGTCCTGCATATCCGAAGTGAGATTTTGTTTTAACTCTGGTTGCGGGATCTTCTTTGCAAGCTCTAATCCAGTCTTTTTCGTGTCCGTCAATTCCTCCTGCAACCAAACGCTCGTTTATGGTTGGTGCATAATCTTTAAAATCTTTAGATGGTAGTCTTTTGGCATTTTTTCCATAGCAGCCGCATATTATTTTCCCTTTACTTCCAACAAATAAAACACCACCATCGCGGTCTCCCATTGTTTCGCCATCTTCCATTTCCAAAGGTCGGTCGGGCATTAAACCACCATCATACCAGGTAACTTTTACTTCCGGCATTTCAACATTTTTATAACTTTCTCTCTCCGGGAAATAGTAAGTTATTTTTTCAGACTCAGGTGGTGACTCCAATGTCCATTTTGATGAACTTGCCTGAATTTCTGTTGGATATTGGAGACGAAGGCTGCGCATAACCACATCTAAAATATGGCATGCCATATCACCAAGGGCACCGGTTCCAAAGTCGAACCAACCTCGCCAACTCCAGGGGTGGTACATTGGAGAATAAGGACGTGTTGGAGCTGGTCCAAGCCATAAATCCCAGTCTAATCCCGCAGGTTTGCGTGGAGTATCTTCAGGACGGTTTAAACACTGTGGCCAAATTGGACGATTGGTCCATGCATGAACTTCTTTTATTTCACCGATATCGCCATTCCAGATGCTTTCACATATCCAGTAGGTATCATCACCTGACGCCCCCTGGTTGCCCATTTGGGTTGCAACATTGTATTTTTCGGCAGCCTGAGTTAATATTCTTGATTCGTATACAGAATGGGTTAAGGGTTTCTGGCAATATACATGTTTGCCAAGTTTCATGGCATCTAACGTAATGTTGGCATGAGTATGGTCGGGTGTTGCAATAATTACAGCATCTATTTGATCCCCAATTTCTTCAAACATTTTTTTATGGGACTGGAAGGTGTAGGGAACGGTTTTATCCGGATACTCTTCTTTAAAATTTTCTATCCGGGTTTTCATTCGATCGTTATCCACATCGCATAAAGCGACAATGTTCTCATCCATACTCCGTTCCATATTGCCAAATCCCATTCCGATTCCAACAACGGCAATGTTTAACTTCCCTTTAGGCCACTGTTTTTCTTCTTTCTTTTGCTCCGGGTCTGAGCATCCTGAAGCAAGGTAAGCCGGTACTGCCATGGCTGTGGCAATAATAGCTGACGATTTTATAAAATCTCGTCTTGGTAATTCTTTTTGTTCACTCATCTTTATAATTAATTGTTGAATTTTTAATGATACTTTTTTAAAGTGTAAAAATAGGTGATAAAATTCTTTTTACTTGGTTTATCTTGAGGTTAATAACCAGAATTTTGACTTAGGTTAGGGTTGCGTTGTCTCTCATTGTTGGAAATTGGGAAAAGTAAATGTTTTTCCTCAAGTGTTTTTCCCCAAATAGTTGTGTGACCAATTACATCAAGGCTCTTTTTTTGATAAAAGCAGGTTTCTTCCTGAACTGAAATAATTAATTTACAAAGGGCTTATAACTTAAAAATTATGTACGATTATGGATTAATAATAGAATTTGAAAATGTAAACTAATTGAATTAGTATAGTCATACACCGGTTTAAATCTCAGGATTTTCCCATGTAATTGGTTCTGGATGAATAGTTGAAATATAGCCGAATTCGTTTTGTATTGCAGTTTCAATTTCTGTGCAAATCTCGTGAGCTTCATTTAAACTCATAGTTGATGGAAGTTTAATGTGGCAGCTCATCTCTGTGTGGTTTCCATAATTATGAATGTGAATATGGTGCAAATGCAATGGTTCTTTGCATGCTTTTTGAGCCGTTTCCCGAATGGAAATTAATAATTCATTTGAAGGACTTTCGCCAAGTAGTGAAGTTATTTCTTTGGAGAGAATTTCGAAACTGACCCACCCAATCATCAATGCCACAACAAAACTTAAAACTGCATCAGTCCACCAGAAAGAACCTCCAACGGCAATGCCAATCAGAATAACAACTGAAGATAGCGCATCGGTGCGGTGATGCCAACCGTCTGCTTTTAGCATGCTTGAACCGGTTTTCTTTGCCGCCCAAAAAGCATACTGAGTCATCCCTTCATTTGCGAGAATAGAAATAATTGTGGCGACCCAGGCAAAGGTGTTGTAATGAGTTTGTTCTCGACTCCCAAATTTCTCGATTGCACCAATTACAAAATCGAAAGCAACTATTGCAAGCAGTACCCCAATAATTACCGAAGCAATGTGTTCGGCTCGTCCGTGTCCGAAAGGATGTTCATCATCGGCCGGTTTGCGAGAAATTTTCCCGCCAATAAGTACAATTGCCGATGTTATAATGTCGGAAAGAGAATGCCAGGCATCTGCAACCAAAGCCATGGAACCCGTAGAAATTCCTGCCCAGTATTTAAGGACAGACAAGATAAGGTTACCAATTATTGAAAGCCAACCTGCGCGGAGAATATATTTTTTATTGTCTGGCATACGAATCTAAAGTAGCAAAAACAGTTTAAGTATACAATGGTTTATTTTTTTTGAAGTAATTCGTTTAAACGCGGTTTATAATTTCGGCCAATTGGAAGTTTCTTTTTGTTAACCTCAACAAAACCAGGACCAACCGAATCTATTTTTAAAATAGAAACAATATAACTTCTGTGAATTTGAATGAAATCTTTTTGTGGCAAACGGCTTGATAAATTGCTTATTCGCTCTTTGGTGACAATCTTTTTATCGTTAGCGATAACAATAACATAGTCGCCCAAACTTTCAAAATATTGAATATCGCTTAGGTTTATTTTGTAATGTTTTTTATCGGCTTTTAGGAAAATGAAGTTGGGATTATCCTTTTCTAAACGTAATCTGCTTTCTTCTTCGGCAGGAGTGGAAATATGTTCGAGATAATTATTTATTGCTTTTGTGAAACGTTCAAAAGAAATGGGTTTTAACAGGTAGTCGATTACTTGTAAATCAAAAGCATCAACTGCATAATCGCGGTAAGCAGTTGTAAAAATTACATTTGGTGGATGTGCCAGCGAACGAACAAAATCGACTCCTGTAATTTGGGGCATTTGAATGTCGCAAAAAAGCAGGTCTATTTTTTCTCTGGAAAGAATGGGCATCGCTTCCAGTGCATTACTGCACTCCGCAATAATTTCGAAATCGGAAAAAGCCGAAAGATGGTTTTTTATCACCCGAATTGCAATGGGTTCATCGTCGATGATTATGCATTTGTACATATTTTATTTCTCTAATTGCAGCGTTAAATCTACTGAAAAAGATTCAGATTCGTCATTTATAGAGAGAATGTATTTTTCGGGATACATTAAATCTAATCGTTTTTTTACGTTGCTTAACCCAATTCCTTTTGAATAATTTTCTTCTTTTTCAATTCTAGGATTTTTTGTGTTTTTAATGTTGAAGATCAGATTGTTTTCTGCAAGAGTGGTTTTAATTTCCACCGAAGCCATTCCCGGATATTTACTAACTCCATGTTTAAATGCATTTTCAACAAATGGCAAAATTACTAAAGGAGCAATGTTAAAGTTATTTGTGTTCTCCGGAAAACTTACGTCCAACTTTAGTTTGTCTGAATATCTTATTTTTTCAATTTCAATATAATTTTTAAGATTATTGATCTCTTCAGAAAGGGGTACACGTTTTTCGTCGCAGCGGTATAAAATGTAATCGAGAATCTCCGAAAGGCGTAAAACCAAATTGGGTGCTTCATCCGATTTTTCGAGCGTTAATCCGTACAAATTATTTAAAGTATTGAACAGAAAATGGGGATGAAT
>JABMPI010000036.1 GCA_013203755.1 Bacteroidota bacterium | reverse complement strand
ATATAAGGGGTTGCAATGATGCAATGATTGTAAAATCTCTTACAAAGGGTTTTGCAACTACAAAGGTTTAGTTAAAATGATATTCTTGATCCTCTGTCTGATTATCCGTTAGCAACATAAAAATACTTAATTTCCTTATTGCTCTTATCCTTTGCTAAACTGCACTCCTTGCCGTTTTGGTCTTGAAGGGGCAATTTCTTCTGGCAAATCTCTTTAAGCCTATCTTCTATCGTTTTTTCAGAAGCAGCCAATGCTTCCATTAGTTTATCTAATAATTCGCGCCTTGTTAATTGTGTATCATCCCCTAAATACATTTCCAAATGTTCACAGACCACCTTTAAATCCGCTTTTTGTTTTCTTCCACTCATTACTTCGTTTATGTCGTCAACACTCGCGAGAATCAGCCCTTTTTGTTCCTCCGAGTATTTGGCATAAAAAGGTGTATGACGAGCAGTGCTGCGACATTTTAAGTACCTTATTTTTATAAGGTCGGTATCGCTATTCTTGGAATCTTTTTCATAAGAAACTTGCATAACCGTACTCGCCTTATTCATTAACTCAGTGCCAAAATGACCTCTTGCTTTTTCGCTTTTAGGGTTTTCGTGAATAAGACACAAGAACACAACATCGTGTTCATTTATCGCTACGTTCATCAAATCAATCAACTCCATACTTTTATCCGTCTTATTGAAATCTTCTATACAATCAGTAGAAACGTCCAAGACAATAAAAAGCGGATTCTTAGTTTCTTGTTTTAGTTGTTTTAGATAGTCATCTAACGCACCGAAACGTTCCTTTCTTGGTATTTCTAAAAGTGAAATGTATTTAAAGTTCTGTGGGTGGTCTTTCTTCTCATATCCCGCTTTCATTTGAATACATTGTAAAGCATAAGGAAATTGCTCGTATAGGTTTCTTTCTGTATCAACGTAAACAACGGTGTTGTTGGCGTCAAAGTTCTCCCGTTTAAACCCTAACAATTCATTATTGAAACCGTTTCTTTTTAACATTGCAGAGCAAATAAACTCTGCTAATCTACTTTTATGAACTCCCGCTTGACCTTGTATTACATTGATGGTGTGAGGAAATATTATTGCGTTATCATTTTGCCTTAGTATTGGGTCTGAAAATCGTATATCATTCTCTTTTATTTTCCTTATTTTCTTTGCGGTTATATTTATTTTCCTTAATGCTTCGGAAGGTTTATTTAACTTATTAGTTAATTGTTCAACCTCTTTTTGTATGCCCTCAGAAGTAATGCCTTTTCCTATAAGTTCCTCGTTCGTAGCGAGTCCGTTTAATTGCTCACTCATTTTTTCTTGCTTTTATAGGCTTCTACTTCCTCGTTTATTTCATCAAGGCTCTTTACTTTTCTTTTGACTACATACTGTTCCAGTTCTTTCTTTGAAAAGAGAAGTTTGCGTTTACCGCTTCGGTAAAAAGGTAAATCCCCTTTTTCCGCTTTAGAGTAGATTGTATTCAGTTTCAGTTTGAGAAAAGATGCTGCTTGTTCAGCGGAAATGAAATCCCCATGATTGTCTGTGTTTTTAGAGGTTTTGTCTTTTAACAATTGTTCAATTGCCTCTTTTGTTGCGGAACGGACTGCCACGTTAATGTGGTGATAGATTTTTGGTAGTAATTCAATTACTGTTACTTGTTCTTGTTTCATTTGACTTGATTTTAGTTATTATGATTAAATGCAAGACAAATAGAACCAAGGTCTTATACCCCAATCAATACCCTAAATGTTTAAGGTATTAAAAGGGTATTGATTTTTACTTTTTAGGGAGCTCTTTATCCGTTTTTCTTTGTGTTGACACTATAAATTGTGCTAAATCTTCCAATACTCTTTTACCTTTTGAAGGTTCCGCGCTAGGTTTTTTTAAAACTTGAGATATAGTACTAAGGTTTAGTTTCTCAATTTCATTTTGTTTGTTTCGTGTAGAAAAATGTTTAACTATCCAATTTGCTAAAACATCTATAGTGGAAACTGTAATTTTTGAATTATATCTTAGTCTTTTGAATAGCTCTGCTATTTGATTTGATTGACCATTAAAGACAAGTAACTCTGTAAATTCGTTTTTTATAATCAAATCATAAAGAAGTGTTTCTTGTCCTTCAAAGAAGCATTTCAATTTTTCATAAAAAACATTTGCAAATTGTGCATCCATTATTACTATTCTAAGTTTTAAATCTCCCTTTTTACTATCCGCCTCAAATTCTACAACCGTATCATCTTTTTGCTCTTCAATGATTCCATCAGAAGGCTCATTGTACGCCTTATTAAGCAAAAACTCTCGGTTTCTCTCAAGCCAGTTAACTATTTTTTCTAATCTTATTTGCTCAGATGGCAACACCCTCGTTTTCACAAAATCATATATCAAAAACTCAATCAATCCAAGAAAATTATTTTTTGAAGCATAATAATTTCCTAAGAATAGAACGGACTGAAAAGATAATAGGGGTTCAATTT
>JABMPI010000423.1 GCA_013203755.1 Bacteroidota bacterium | reverse complement strand
CAAGAACGATAACAGAGTGGGAAACAATCGACCAAAAACCAATTGTTTATCTTGCGAATAATTTATGTCCTGACGGAATATTTCACGATGATTAAACCTAAAACTCATAATCTCTTGTTTCAAATTAGTGAAAATGTGAACCTTTTTGCACTATTCATAAAGCCAATCATGTGCATTCTTAATTCGCTTTTGTTTCATTTTAAAATCTTTGCAAGTTTCAGATAGTTCGACCTTTATTATCTTCCTTAAATTAGGTTGAAATCTTACGTTTTGCAACCGCAAATAAGCCAACATTTCTTCTGTTTCGCTATCTATCTTAATATTCAGCATTTTACATATATTTGTAAGACAAAAAGTAAATATACAACACGATTGTGGTTCATAAAGGAATGGTATAATTATTGTTACAAATCAAACAACTGATCTTTAATGCCATGCAAAAATATATTATACTCCCATTTTTGTTTTTTCTGGTTTCGGTGATTTCTTTTGCCCAAAACATAGATAATTATTTCGAAAAGCAAAAAGTCGGTCCTTTCCAAAAACTCTACCTTCATACCGACCGCGAATTTTATTTTGAAGGTGACACACTTTGGTTTGCAGCTTATTTGCTCGATGGAAAATCACAAAAATTCGAATTTGAATCATGTAATTTATATGCCGACTTGATTAATACAGATGGAGAAATTTTAACAGACGAACTTTTTATTCTTCAAAACGGTTTTTGTTCCGGTTATGTGCCGCTTTCAGACACATCAATAATGGAAGGGAATTATCTTTTACTAGCTTATACAGATTATCTGAAAAACTTTGGCGAAGATGCCTTTTTCACGAAAACCGTTCAAATTTCTTCGGTTAAAAGTTCTTTTGATCTTACATTAGAAAAACAAATACAAGATTCAGTAGTTAATTCCTCAACAAACAAACAACACACAAATAGCATAGAAAATAGAATCGATGTGTCATTTTTACCCGAAGGTGGCTTTTTATTAGCCGAGGAATCAAACTGTGTGGCTTTTAAAGCAATTAATGAGAGCGGGAAAGGAATTGATATTTCCGGAAAACTGTTGGATGAAAATGGTGATTTGGTCCTAACATTTAAATCAATCTACAAAGGTGCCGGAAAATTTTACTTTTATCCCAAAGCTGGAAAAACTTACACTGCGAAAATCAATGTTATTCCTGATTTTTCATTTCAACTTCCTGAAATCAGAGAATCGGGTGCAAAAATAAAACTTGTAACCCAGGAGAAAAAAAAGCTGCAAATGGTTGTTCATTCGAAAAACGATAACAGGAATTTACCATACCAACTTGTTTGTCTATATAGGGAGGCAGAAGAGCTCTTTACGTTAGAAATTAGCAATAAACAAACAAACCAATTTATAAAGATAAACTCGGATGAATTAAAAAGCGGAATCAATCGTTTTGTTCTGTTAGATAAAAAAATGAATCCAGTTTCGGAACGTTTGGTTTTTAAAAAAGATGTAGAAATAAGTAAGTTGAAGGTTCAACTTAACGATGAAGCTTTCTCAACACGTGAAGAAGTACAAATCAATTTAAAGTCCGATAATAAATACAGAAATGAACTTGCACAGGTATCCATTTCGGTGGTTGACGAAAACTACGTAAATGCCAGCGGTGTTTCGCAAAATATTGCTTCGTATCTTTTGTTGGATTCTGAATTAAAAGGCCATATCGATTCGCCGGCTGAATACTTTGTTTCGGAAGACAGTTTAAATTCTCAAACAAAACTCGACCTTTTAATGACCACAAACGGCTGGCGCAACTACATCTGGAATTTGTTAAAAAAAGATTCATTAAAAATTGAATTTAGACCTAAATTAGGATTTAATTTTGAAGGCCAGGTAAAACGTACTTTTGGCAAAAAAGTACTTACCGAAGGAAATGTTTCCATGGTAATATTTAAAAGCGACAGCACCACCCAATTTTTTGATCAAGCCCTTGATTTAAATGGAAGATTTGATTTCAGAAATGTTGTTTTTTACGATTCGGCAAGCGTGTTTGCACAAGCCAGAAATAAAAAAGACAAACACAATATTCAATTTGAAATGAATTTGCCCGAAATAAATCCTCCGGAAATTAATTCACAGAATTTAAATCAACTTCAAAATTTTTCTGAAATCCCTTTTTCTCTGCATCGGCAACGCTACTTAAACGAAATGCGATTTAAAGAATTTTACCCGGATAGAAACAATATTTTGATTAAAGAGGTAGAAGTAAAAGCAAAAAAACCCAGGCCAAAGTTTAAAACAGGAACACCTTGGAAAAATGATGGCCCCTACCAGTTAACTTGGAAAATGACAGCTGGTAGTTTTGATATTATTGAGTATTTAGCATACCATGTTCCGGGAATAATTTCTTACAGAAACCGAGATAATGAATTAATGATAAAGGTTCAGGGAGGAATTGATATGGGATCACCAGGCTTTTTTCTGGATGGATATAGTTATTTTTCGATTAATGAAATTAAAAATTTCAATATAAGTGATTTTAGTACAATAGAAATTATAACCCCGCCAATGTCGTATGCATATGGTGCCCGTGGTATATATGGAGCGGTGGTTTTAACATTTAGAAAAGGTGATGAAATAGATTCGACCAGACCATTAATTGGAGGCATAGTCGAAAGGATTAATGGCTTTTCTTCTCTTCGCGAATTCTATTCCCCAAAATACAGTGCAAAAAATATAAACACAGAAGCACCCGATTATAGGAATACTTTGTATTGGAATCCAAAAGTTACTATCGGAAGTGGAGAAAAGGAAGTTTTCTTTTTTACCTGCGACAACATTTCGCGCTATAAAATTTTTGTTGAAGGGATTACGGAAAGTGGGAGGATTTGTTTGGGAGAGGGAAAATTTGAAGTCAATTCCTTTAATGAATAAAATGTAATAGAAATCTTACAAGAAAGAAAGTTTGGATAATAAAAATACGAACAACAACAAAAGCTTGAAATAATGCCGCACAAGGTCAAAGCTAAACCAATGCAATATTTATAGCAAAACCGTTGAACGAAACCGCCTATCTGCGATAACCTTTCAAAGGTCTTTTTCGTTTCCCCTTTTACATTAAAATTATAAATGAAAAAATATATCATGGAAATAGTGGGTTACAAGGAACGATTGCATGAAAACCAACAAACAATAAAACAAAGTGAGATTCCGAAGCATAGGAAGCACATAGCATCCGGCGGCATCGTCCAACTATATTTTATCCATCATTTTAATTAGATTTATTGAGGTGTTTACTTAATTAATATTATATTTGCTTGAAATAATGATAGATATGGATATTTTCAATGGAGAGGAGCTCTTAAAATTCACTGAACGGTTCTCATCGGACGAGGTATGCCTCAAAT
>JABMPI010000422.1 GCA_013203755.1 Bacteroidota bacterium | reverse complement strand
TCGTCAATTGATTCCACCGCAATTTTGTCTTCTTTTTCCTCTAAATCGATTTTAATCTGATTTAAAAAACTGGTTTTTGAATAATATTGAAGAATTCCTGTTTTAATTAGTTTTAGTAATCCTTTTCGTATTTCATCACTGGTAGCCGATTGTTCTGAAAAATATTCATATTCCATGTTTTGCCCTTCCAGCTTTTTCAACCCGATAAAATTCAGGAAATATTTTGTGCCACCGCTGCCGGTTTGCGAACTACTCGACATAATATGAACATCGGCCAGTTTTGGGTCGCGGACAAACGAAACAAATTCCAATTCCTGCCTCACAAAATCAAAATCGCAATCATGGCAATCGAGAAAAAAATTTAATTGTTGTTGTGAGTCAGGATTTTGTTGAGAAAATAAATTATTAGAAAATATTCCAAATGAAAGAAATATAAAAATCGATATTAAATACTTCATCTATTTCTTTGGTTTGCGCAGTTAAATTTAATCCCTAGGATCATAATCCGGATTCGGCTCTGGGAATTTAGCATTCGATTCGGCCAGTTTCTCATCCAGTATTTTTTTAAGCTCAGCAGTTTTTTCTGGATTTTCTTCAGCAATATCTGTAGTTTCTCCAGGGTCTTCAGCCAAATTAAAAAGCTCAGTTCGGTTGTCTTCGTAATGAACCACCAGTTTCCAGTCGCCTTTTCGTAAAGCGGAGCCGGGTTTCCATGCGCTACCGTGGTAATGTGGATAATGCCAGAATAATTCGTCGCGCTCAATTGGTTTTTTTTCGGTGAGCACAGGAAGCAGGTTCACTCCGTCTTTATCGGCATGTCCAACTCCTGCAATATTCAGGATGGTGGTGAAAAAATCCATACTAACTGCGGGCTGATCCACTGTTCTTCCCGGCTCAATAACATTCGGTCCTGAAATAATTAGCGGAACACGGATTCCGCCTTCGTAGCACCAACCTTTTCCGGCGCGGAGTGGCCCGTTGCTTGTAGGAGCATTTTTTCGGGTAAGTGTTGAGAGTCCGCCATTGTCGCTGGTAAAAATTACCCAGGTATTTTTGTCTAACCCTTGTGCTTTTAACGTTTCCAAAACACGACCCACATTTTCGTCCATGGCAGCAACCATCGATGCAAAAGCTGCATTTTCCTGCAACAGTTTTGTCCAGCCTTCGCCTTCTTTTTTATGTGGAACCTCACTTAAATTTAAAGTCTCTCTTTTTGCTTTATACTTTTCAATGTGTTTATTCGATGCTTGTATAGGCGTGTGAACGGTGTAAAATGCCAAATAGAGAAAGAATGGATTTTCTTTATTTTCCGAGATAAATTTTATACTCTCATCGGTTAAGCGATCGGTGAGGTATTCTCCTTCAGGGCCATCCGCTAATTTGGGGTTTTTATAAGGTGCGTAATATCCTCCAGGAGGGCTGCCTTTGTCGTGTCCTCCAATATTTACGTCAAATCCCTGGTCTTCGGGGAAGTAACCTTCATCGCCTAAATGCCACTTCCCAACAAAACAGGTTTTATACCCTTTCTCTTTCAGTTTTTCAGCAATTGTTGTCTCATTTAATGCCAATTCATTACCATCCAATGTCCCCAGCAATGGTCGTTTTTTTGGATCGGCACCCGGAATCCAGTCGGTTATATTTACACGGTTGGGGTGTTTGCCGGTCATTAAAGCAGCGCGCGTTGGACTACAAACCGGGTTGGCTGCATACGCATTTGTAAAGCGCACACCGTTTTCTGCCAACCGGTCGATGTTGGGAGTATCGTAAAAGCTCTCGGGGAAGTTGCATTTTACATCGGCCCAGCCCAGGTCGTCAACTAATATAAAAACAAAGTTGGGTTGCTTCTTTTCTGTTTTGCAAGAGAAAAGTGAGAGGGTTATTAAAAAAAATATTACAATTTTTATTTTGATCATGGTTTGCCGATTTATATTGAGGTTTCAAACATACAAAAATGTAGACAAAAGGAAATTATAAATTCATAAAAAATGGGTCTCCACCCGTAAGCGAAGACCCTTTATAATTTCGAGCGATTGATATTATTTGGTAACCGAAAACCAATATTTATTTCCTGCATCTGCAAGCATTACAGTGTAATCCCCTTTATCAAGTTTTGAAAGGTCTAATCCACGATGTATACTAAATTCATTGCCGAGTTTCGATGTGTGAATAAGTTCCCGGTCGCTATAAACCTTAACCTGAACATCCTCTTTTTGGAAATTAAGGTAGGAAACCTTTAATATATTGTTGTCGAAACAAAAATAAGGGGCAAGGGCTGTTTTTTGCTCTTGTACAGAAATGGTACCATTGTCTATTTCCAACCCTCTTTTTACAATTGCGGATCCAACTTTTAATTTAACCTCATACGCTCCATCTTCCAGTTGCGAAAGATCAAATATTTGCCTGTAACTTGCTATTTCTTTTTTTGTTTTTTTGAAGTAAACAACTCTTCCTTCTTCAGAAGTAATGCTTATTTCATTAATTGCAGGTGCAGTTTGCGAAACGGCAATAAGTGTTTTAGTATCCTTTAATGGGATAATGTTCATCTCGGGGATTTCAGTGGCGAATACATTTGCAGTAAATACTAACGCCAAAATTGCTAAAATAAATTGTTTTGTTTTCATGATTGTTTTTTTTACTTGAAATTTAATTAATCATTTTCTGGCTATATGACAGTTTAAAATTCAGTATGTTACATGACTTTCGACGAACAGCATGCTTTTTACGATGAATACTATTGAGGTTTAGATTAACGCCTTTGGAGACAGGCAACTTTCATGAAATATTCGAATGGTACTTTTGTTTTCAAGTTAGTAGGGGTGTAGTTGCCTGGAGAAACCGGCAAATTGAATATTGGATTGTTTTGCGAATTGAAAGAGGATTACAGAACAATATAAAATTCAAGCTGATCGAGATACTCATTCTATTTTTTAAAGTTATCTTTGGATAAACCTAAATTTATCTAAATGAATCGACGAGACTTTCTACAATATAGTGGCGCTTCTTCACTAATTTCAACCGGATTAATATTACCTGATAACTTATTGGCTGGCACAAAAATGCCGGCGTTTAATACTTTCGATGAATTGGTGTTAAACCTGTTAAACCTAAACGATGACAGAGTGCCGGTTTTAATGAATACACAGGAAACTACTGTCGATTCTAAAAACTATGGTGGAGTACACGATGGATATAAAATATTTACAGCTGGAGCAACTGTCGGATTGATAAAGGTTTTATCTTGTTCGGTAACTCAAAAAGAATCAAAATATTATTTAGATGAATCTTTGTTTGATTCCATTCGATTGGCCATTCAGTATTTATTAAAAGTTCAACACTCCGACGGAACCATCGATCTGCTTTCAACCAATTTTTATTCTACTCCCGATACTGGTTTTGTTGTAGAACCGCTTTGTGCAAGTTATAATCTGCTGCAAAAAATTAAGTTTTCAAATAAAGAAAAGCTTTTGGGTTTGTTTGAAAAGTTTTTGAAAAATGCGGGTGAAGCTTTTGTAGTTGGCGGCATTCATACTCCAAACCATAGGTGGGTGGTAAGTATGGCAATGGCTCGGTTAAATCAACTTTTCCCCGATGACAGATACATTAAACGAATTGATGAATGGTTGCATGAAGGTATTGATATTGATCCTGACGGTCAGTTTGAAGAACGAAGTACATACATTTACACACCTTTAAGCAACCGCTGTTTTGTTACTATGGCAAAATTGCTGGATCGTCAGGAATTATTGGAGCCTGTGCGGAAGAATTTGAGAATGACCCTGTATTATGTGCACCCCAATGGAGAAATTGCCACCGAAGCTTCGGGCAGGCAAGACCAGTTTAAAGTTGGATTTATGGAGCATTATTATGTGCCGCTTCGTTATATGGCTTTACACGATAAAAACGGGCAATTTGCAAAATTGGTAAGGCAAATAGAAAAAACAGTTCCTGAAAAAATATTGGGCTATTTAGTTTATTTGCTCGAAGATCCTGAGTATAGAAATAGTCTACCACAATCGGCTAACTTATCTGATAATTACATTAAAGAGTTTCCTCACTCTGGTTT
>JABMPI010000421.1 GCA_013203755.1 Bacteroidota bacterium | reverse complement strand
CACCAATTCTGTGAGCCAGCAAATAGCCGGCCGGATTTTAAGTTTTCCAAAGCAGGTTGAGGTTTTTGCCGTAAGCCCAAATGGTGTGGTAGGCATCTTTTAATAAAAGCTGGTGTTTTCCTTTTCCATCCAGGTTAGCAATAATCAAACAGTCCGATGAATTTACCGTTCCGGTTGGTACTTTCTTTTCTGAAACCTTTCCATTTTTATCGAAGGTAAATTCGTACAGCCAGCCGTCAGTGGCCATCAGAAGTTTATGGTTTTCCTTTCCGGTTTCGAGGTCGAAAACTGCAACCGCAGCAGACGAACCGCGGCCTCCTCCAATATTGCCAGGTGCAGGATAATTGCTGTGCCACGACCAAAGTGTTTTACCCCTTTCGTCAGATACAGAATCGGCTAACATACTTTGAACGACCATCGATTTAACACGATTAATATCCATGGATTCGACCCAAAGTTTTAAGGTAATTATTTCTACAATTCCATCACCGGTTAAATCGCCGGCAACCAAATAATTACCTCCGTTTTCCATATCCAGTTTTAAGGAAATATCGGGGTGAATTGCATTGGGACTATTAGCAGGAAATCGTTCAACATCTTTTGTATTGATGGTAAAATAGTCTTTCGAATTTTTAAGTTCAGATTGCAACGAATTTTTGCCAAAATCGTAACTCCGCACCGTTGCGGCCATGTATCCAAAAGAAAGTACCGCAATTAAAAGAAAACCATTAAGTACAATCTCAATATTTAGAATGAAATTTTTTCTTCTAAAATAATTTTTCAAAAAATAACTTGTAAAAACGATAGCTAAAATGATGAAGATAACCAGAACTCTTTCTTTGAATAACCAATGTGGCAATTGAGATAGGTACATACTTTCAAGGCTCGGATAGAGCTGAAAAAATATAGCAATAAACAATACAAACTGGAATAGAAGGTAGGCAATCAATGCTTTAGGAAACTTCTTCTTCTCTTTTCCTGACGAAGCTTTTAGATAAATCAACCAGAAACCAGATAGTACAAAAAAGAGAATAAGTATTGAATAAACCAGCAGAAAAGAGTGTTCTTTTAATCCAACGATATTATCAATAAAATCGTTTACAAAACCCTAAACGGAACGGATTGAATACAAAAGTAACAGCACAGTAAGCTCCAATTGGCAAATAAGTATGCCAATCCAAAACCATCGGAGTTTGTTTTTGCTGAAATTTTCCTGAGACATAGTTTTTTTCGTTCAATTAAATAAATAATGCGATTTAAAGGTTGAGCCCACTTCTGTGTTCTTTTCGTACACAGCTGATTAACTATCGAGTGCATAGATTGTATGAAAATGTGATGTTTTCATCCTTTGCCGTCCCATTTATGGGACGGAATTTATAATGAAAAACACCAATGGGTTTCAATCCAATTGATTGAAATTAAGGGCTAAAGCCCGTTTGTCCCTGGTTGTCTTTTACCGTTGGCTGAAGCCAAACGGCAAAGGATAACTTTGTTTTCACATAACCTACACCCCCGCAGTTATTATTGTTTTATACTTATATCCATAACATTCAACTCTTAATTCACAAAATGGTATAAATTAAAACTCTCTTTTCAGATTTTCAAAATCTAAAAACAAAGATTTTCCATTAAATTCAAAAGCGATTGTTTTATCTTTTTTCTCCGCTTTTACATAAGGCGAACCGTAACGACTGTAGTTGGTATCGATTACTTTGCCATCAACCTTAAAATCACCTTTAAATTTTAAATTGAAAATTTTGTTGTTGGAGCTGTAAGATAACTCCAGGTTCTCTATATCAAATTCAAAATTATTTTGCTGAATTCTTTTCACGAATGCTTCAAAAGAACCATCTTCAGTTTTTGAACCTGCTTCGGTAATCCAGAAGGTTTGTTTCCCGGGTTGAATGATATCATCTTTTTTATCGTCTTCATAATGAAATTTGTTGGTTCCGATAAATGCACAATAGGTTTCGTCTTTTTTGCCAAATACATAATTTCCTGAAATATACGCAGTGTCAAATTGTTCGCTAGGAAAATATGCGCGAGTGAAATCCAGTAAATCCAGTTCCATCAATCTTTTTTTCTCAGGAATATTATAAATGGCAAGGCTAACATTTTTGTCCTGAGCCGCATGTGGAAAATGTCCGTAGCCTACTTCATAATTGGGTGACTGATGTTTTTTGCCTTTTTTTAACGCAGGGTGCGTATGAAAAATGCTAAAGTTGTTTTTAATGTTTAATCCAAAAACATGCTGTTGGTCGCCGTAAGTTCCCGGGTGGTAACTTTGCGCAGTGTACATCATATAGTCGTTGGTTTTGTACGTGTATGTATTTCCTTTCTGAATGGCGACACCATCAGATTGAGAATTAATAATTCGTGCAATTAATGGTTCAAAGTGTAGCCACTTTATAAGAGTAAAATCGAGTATTTTAAAAGGTGCCACAAATTCGTTTGAGAAATGAATAGATTTCCGAATATGTGCCAATGAATTGCGTACAATCTCAGGATTGGAAAAACATTCCATTCCCCATTGCATCATCATGCTGCGGTTGTCGGTGCCATAGTAGCCTTCTGTTTTTAATTCAGAAATATTTAAACCGTTGCTTTGCTTTAAAACGACATTGGATGAATCTTTTGCAATTTCTGCTAAAACAGGAGGCAACTTATATTTTTCGGAAGTCATCATTCCGTGCATCATTCCTGCACCACTT
>JABMPI010000420.1 GCA_013203755.1 Bacteroidota bacterium | reverse complement strand
GGATAAGACATAAGAAAAAAGGAAAGAAAAGATAAAGAAGTTCCTAAGGATATTTCGGTGTTTGATAATTGAAATGTGTCTTGAAGAAAAGTTGCCAGAACATTAAATAGATTCCAAATAAATCCCCATAAAAAAAAGAGGGAATAAATTAATAAAAGTGGATAAGCCGATGTTGATTTCGGTTTTGAATTTTGCATTAGTTTAAAAGTTTATTTTTTGTACTATTTAATTATAGAACACGACTAAATAAATACGTTTATTTAGATTAATTCTAACAATAGGTTGATTTTCAATTTGTATTGAATGTAAAGTTGATAATTATTAAATTATATTGAAATGGATAATATTTGAATAAATTTGTACAATCTTAATATTTGAGACAATGTTGAATGTAAATAATACACTTCTGGCTGGTGGAAAGTACAAAGGTGGTTTAAGTTGGAATAAAAGCGCTACCAGTATAGACCAGTGCTTTAAGTTATATTATATTACACGAGGCGAAGCGTTAATAAATTCAGAAAATAAATTTTATAAATTAGAGGCTGGAAACTACTATTTTATTAATGGATTTTTGATTACAAATCAATGTTGCCCTGTTTCCTTCGAAGTTAATTGGTTGCATTTTATTACCGACTCAATTTTTTTAAAGCAGTTTTTAAGAAAATTACCTGCTGTTGTACCTATCTCAAATGAATTTCTGTTGGGCAGCGAAACTGTTTTCAATTCATTTACCCATTTTTTTGATAAATCTTCAGAGGACAGAAAAAAACGAACCAATGAATTTTATTCAACTTATTTGAAAATTCAGTCGTTACTATTAATGGTTGTTAGTAACCTTATCCATAATTTAAAGTCAGATTTATTGAATCCTGAAAACACGGAAACCCGATTAATGCCTGCTATTGAATACATAAACCGCTCGTATAAAAAGGGAATTACTTTAAAAAAATTGTCAAACATCTGTTTTTTGTCTGAAAATTATTTTCATAACCTTTTTAAAAGAAGCTTTGGAGTTACACCCAATAATTACATCTTACAATTAAAAATGAATGAAGCAGTCAATTTGTTGTCAAATACAAATATGTCGGTTAAAGAAATTGCAAGCGAGATTGGATATTATGATGTTGCCTACTTTACACGTTCTTTTTCAAAATATTTTGAAATAAGTCCGGGTCGCTTCCGCAAATCTTCAGAAAAAAGAATTCCATAAAAAATAATGCAAAGGATAAATAGTTAAAGTTGTTGCTTTATAGAGCATTTACTTTATGCTAAAAGGAATGGCAAAAAAAAACTTGATGTACAACAGGTATTTTTATTTGGCATATATGAAATATAATTCTACTTTCGTGTTCGTACACGGAATTCATTTTCCGACTAGAATAAATCAATATAAACTACATAATATGAAATTAGGAAAATACAGTTTTGGCGTGGGCGACCGTTTCAACCACGAAGGTCAGGCTCAACTTAAAGCTTTGATAAAAGCAAATGCGCAGGGTGTAGAAGTTACGCCAGTTTGGAATAAATCGAACCGTGAACACAATATTGTTCATTCGGAACCGGAAGGAACGAGAATTGAAGCCGATGAAGCAGTGAGAACTTTGGGATGGGAAGGGCCGTATTGTGTAGATGCTGACCACATCAACTTAACCAATGTTGACCGCTTTATCGAACATTCAGATTTTTTTACGCTGGATGTTGCTATTTATATCGGCAATGAATCTCCTGAATCAGATGTTACCGCTTTTAAGAAATCGTGTGAAGTTTTTGGAAATGAAGTTTCTATTCCAGGAATTGCAGAACCTATTGTAATTACTGATGTTTTGTTGGAATCGGTAGCAGGAAAATATTTGGCAGCAGTAAAAGAAGCAAGTAAAATTTACACACACATTGTTGGCGTAAAAGGAGTTGGGAATTTTGTAACGGAAGTTTCAATGGATGAAGTAGAGGAGCCACAAACTCCGGTAGATATGTTTTTCATTATGAAAATGATTGCCGACGAGAAAATTCCTGCACAAACTATTGCGCCAAAATTTACTGGTAGATTTAATAAAGGAGTTGATTATGTTGGCGATGTGGAACAATTCACGAAAGAGTTTGAACAGGATGTTTTGGTGATTGATTATGCAGTGAAAGAATTTGGACTTCCTGAAGACCTTAAAATGAGTGTTCATTCAGGTTCCGATAAATTTACCATTTATCCAATAATGGCTGAAATCATTAAGAAATATGATAAAGGATTGCATGTGAAAACAGCAGGTACAACCTGGTTGGAAGAGGTAATTGGATTAGCTATTTCGGGTGATGAAGGATTAGTCGTTGCAAAAGAAATATATACAAGTGCCCTTTCTCGAAAAGAGGAACTTTGTGCTCCTTATGCCGATGTAATTAACATTAACGATGATCAACTTCCAACTGCGGAAGAAGTTGCCGGTTGGAGTGGTGAGAAGTTTGGAAATACACTTCGGCATATTCCGGGGCATCCCGATTATAATTCGAACTTTCGCCAATTAATTCATGTGGGTTACAAAGTTGCTGCCGAAATGGAAGAAAAATATACGGGACTGTTGAAAAAATATGCTGATGTTGTTGGTGGCTGTGTAGAGGAAAATATTTACGACCGCCATTTAAAAAGATTATTCAATTTATAAACTTATCAAAAGATAACGGTTTTATAAACATTCCACTTTCGCTTAATCGGAGCGAATCCCCCTTGGCGAAGGGGGAATTTAAAGGAAGATTCGTAAAACCTTAAACTTTAATAAATACTACTAGACCGATGAAAAAATTTATGGACGAAAATTTCCTGTTGCAAACAAAAACAGCGCAGGATTTATATCACAATCACGCGGCTAAAATGCCCATTTTTGATTATCACTGTCACATTAATCCAAAAGAGATTGCTGATGACAAGCAATATGAAAATTTGACCCAGGTTTGGTTGTACGGAGACCACTACAAATGGCGGGGAATGAGAACCAATGGTATTGATGAAAAATATTGCACCGGCGATGCTTCTGACTGGGAAAAATTTGAAAAGTGGGCAGAAACCGTTCCTTATACATTAAGAAACCCTCTGTTTCATTGGACACATTTAGAACTGAAAAAATTCTTTGGAATAGATAAAGTGCTAAGCCCGGCAACGGCAAAAGAGATTTGGGACGAATGCAATGCAAAATTACAAACACCGGAATATTCGAGCCGGAATATTATCCGTATGGCAAATGTACATACTATTTGTACCACCGACGATCCAATCGATTCACTGGAATACCACAAGCAAATTAAAGATGATGGTTTTGAAGTTGCTGTTCTTCCTGCCTGGCGGCCAGACAAAGCAATGGCTGTTGAAAATGCAACATCGTATAATGAATACATTAATAAGTTAGCTGAAGCTGCCGGTAGTACAATCGATTCTTTCTCAAGTTTTATTGATGCTTTGGATAAACGCCATCAGTTTTTCCACGATAATGGTTGCCGATTATCAGATCATGGATTGGAAACTTTTATTGCTGAAGATTATACTGGTACTGAAATTGAACAAATTTTCGCAAAAGTTAGAGGAGGTGCAGACTTAACTTCAGAAGAAGTATTGAAATTTAAGTCGTGCATGTTGTACGAATTTGGAATTATGGATCATTCTCGAGGATGGACACAGCAATTCCATGTTGGTGCACTTAGGAACAACAGCACTCGGTTGTTTAATAAACTGGGAGCCGACGTAGGTTTAGATTCCATTGGTGACTTTGAAATTGCCAAACCGTTGTCGAAGTTACTTGACCGACTTGACATGAATGACCAGTTGGCTAAAACTGTTTTGTACAACCTTAATCCGCGTGATAACGAATTGATTGGAACTATGATTGGAAACTTTCAGGATGGATCGGTTCCGGGGAAAATGCAATTTGGTTCAGGCTGGTGGTTCCTCGATCAAAAAGATGGAATGATTCAGCAGATGAATGCATTGTCTAATCTTGGATTATTAAGTCGTTTTGTAGGAATGCTAACCGACTCGCGTAGTTTCCTTTCATACACTCGTCATGAATATTTCCGTCGTACACTTTGTAATTTATTGGGTAACGATGTTGAAAATGGCGAGATTCCTTATGATATGGAATTGCTTGGTAAAATGGTTGAGGATATCAGTTTCAACAACGCCAAGGAGTATTTTAATTTTGGGTAAACAAATAATTGGTTTTTAGATTGTGTGGTGC
>JABMPI010000419.1 GCA_013203755.1 Bacteroidota bacterium | reverse complement strand
TAAATCATTAAAACAGAGTGTTTGTTTTGTTGAAATTTAGGATTGAAAACATTTTTACCTACTTTTATAGAAGTTTCAAAATCAATCTGCTACAATGGAAAATCAAGAATTAGTTGCAAATCAAGCCTATTCAAAAATGGCACAGTTGTGTAGCCGTTCAGAACAATGTTCCACCGATATCAGAAAAAAAATAATTGCATTTGAACTGGTTAGTGAAGTTGTTGAGGAAATTATAGAGAAGTTGAAAATTGAAAAATTCATCAACGATGAAAGATACATAAAAGCATATATTTCCGATAAATTCAGTTTTAATAAATGGGGCAAGGTAAAACTGCGCCATAACCTTAGAATGAAAGGGTTATCGGAAGAGCTTATTTTAAATGGGCTGAATGAAATTGATGAGGAGAAATACAAAACCGTTTTAATAAAAACCATGAAAGACAAAGCCAAAACGGTTAAAAACAAAACTAAATTCGAAAAAATGGGGCAGGTTATCCGGTTTGCACAAACTCGTGGTTTCGAGCCGGAAATGATTCATCGGTATATTAATTCAGCATTAGAGTAGCCTCATCCCGAAAAACTCCAAAATCTTCTTACTTTTGCCTTCCAATAAAATTCAATTTTATGATTTTAAAAGACCAGGTAGCTAGCCTTCTGGAACGCCGGGATGCGTTAAGGAGGCATCTTTGACTACGATGCAAAATTAATCTCACTTCAGGAAGAGGAACTTAAAACTCAAGACCCTGATTTTTGGACACATCCAAAAGAAGCCGAAGCCCAAATGAAAGTTATCCGCTCTATAAAAGTGTGGACAAGTGGGTACGACGGAGTAAATGAAATACTTGAAGATTTTCTTGTTTTATATGAATTTTTTGAAGCAGATGAAGCTTCGGAAGAGGAGGTAAATACATCGTTTGCCCAGTGTATTGAAAAAGTTGAGGAGTTGGAATCCAAAAATATGCTTCGAAACGAAGAGGATAAATTGGGTGCCGTTTTAAAAATAAATGCTGGAGCCGGCGGAACAGAAAGTAACGACTGGGCAGAAATGCTCTTTAGAATGTATTCGCGCTGGGTGGAGAAAAATGGTTACAAGCTAAAAATTGCCGATATGCAACCCGGAGACGAAGTGGGCATAAAAAGTTGTACAATAGAAATTGAAGGCGATTTTGCATACGGGTATTTGAAAAGTGAAAACGGCGTTCATCGCTTGGTTCGCCTTTCTCCATTTAATGCACAAAACAAACGAATGACTTCGTTTACATCTGTTTACGTTGCACCATTAGTAGACGACACTATTCATATTGAAGTCAATCCATCGCACATTACCTGGGACACTTTTCGTAGTGGCGGTGCCGGTGGGCAAAATGTAAATAAAGTAGAAACGGGTGTTCGGTTGCGACACGCTCCCTCGGGACTTATTATTGAAAATACCGAAAGTCGCTCGCAACTGGGAAATAAAGAGAATGCACTTCGTTTGTTAAAATCGCAACTCTACGAAATTGAAATACGAAAACGCAACGAAAAGACCATGGCAATTGAGTCTGGGAAAAAGAAAATCGAGTGGGGGTCGCAAATTCGTTCGTATGTTTTGCAACCCTATAAATTGGTGAAAGATGTGCGTACCGGCTACGAAACCGGAAACGTAAATGCCGTTCTCGATGGCGAATTAGATGGTTTTATTAAAGCTTATCTCATGGAATTCGGTGGCGAATAATTAGTAATTTATCGAAGTAAACTCCTTGTAATTAAGACTTTAAAAGCCTTGCCTTTGACGTTCTCTTATCAAAGACAGAAATATGTGGTTTATATTGAAGGAACTAATTATCTTTAAATCAGTAGAATATTTCCGGTATTGTATCTCATATTTAGAAATCTTTTCGTCAAAATTTCTAAAACATTTCGATTTGTGTTTGAATTTTGACGGGCTTTTCTGATATTGGGAGATGCATGAAAAAAGGCACTTGCTTTTTCTAAAATAAACGTATAATATGTATTCTAACCAGAACTTCACAAATCGGGAAATAAGTTGGCTTTCGTTTAACGAACGTGTTTTACAGGAAGCAGAAGATCCAAATACTCCGCTTTTCGAGCGTATCCGCTTTATTGGAATTTTCTCCAATAATCTCGATGAATTTTTCAGGGTTCGTGTGGCGGCAGTTCGCCGAATGGTTGACCTGGGAAAAGATGAAGAAAATCTTCTGGGAGACTTTACGCCACAGGAATTGCACGATAAAATTCAAAATGTTGTAAAGGGTCACCAGCAAAAAGTTCAAGCAATTTTTGTGAATATTATTGATGAACTTAAAGAGAACAACATTCATCTGATAAATGAAGAAGAACTAAATCATCATCAAGGAATATATGTAAAAAAATATTTCTACGATAAAGTGCTTCCAAATTTGGTCCCTATAATGT
>JABMPI010000418.1 GCA_013203755.1 Bacteroidota bacterium | reverse complement strand
CTGTTCCAAACAAAGTAATAATAAAACTACCACAACCACCACCACAACAAACACAACAACCAAAACAACGACCACAACAACAACCACAACAGCGACAAGAACCACAACAATGACCACAACAAGAACAACCACCACAAGAACAAGAACAACAGATTAGAACTTTAATGGTATAGAACTTCGCTTCGCAAATTCTATGGTTGTTAGGACTGAATGGGCGATTCTGGGTTTTGTGGTGCGATTTGAGGTGCATTTTAGCATGGTGATTTGTGGGGTAGGAGTTCTCATATTTCATGAAATCGGCGAGGCAATCGCACCATACGATATGGGGCGGGCTTGGCGTACTTACGTATTAAAAAACTACGTTTTTTAAAATTTCCTTTCTTTTTGTTTGGAATAGAGTGAGTTAACGATTTTTAGTTGCAAAAATTAAAAATCAACCGGGGCACTTTTTTCACCGCCGGAAAAAGTGGGCAAAAAAGGCGGCGCAAAACAATTGTTAACGCATAAATCTCTCGCATTAGCAGCGACATTTTTACTTAAGGGCATCTCTAAAAACTCATTTCTTTCAAAAAACGTAGATAATGAATAATATGCAAGGCATAATTTTTTGGAATAGCCGTAGCTATTGCAAAAAATTATAACGCAGTCAGATTGTTTATTATCTTCGTTCCCATAGGGTTTTCAGAGTTTCCCATATACTGCTTCAAATTTTATCACATTATCCCGATAGTGTTTCAAAAATTTGAATTGTCTCTGAAAAACTCTGAAAATTTTGATGCGAAGGAGTTTATAGAGATGCCCTATATTGTTTTGACGTTTCAGGGACCTTTGCCAATGGGCAAACCTAAAACTCGCTGGGAAAAACCAGACGGTAACTGAAACTGTGAATGGTAACAGAACCTGCTAATGATAATTGAGCTTGTTGATGATAACTGAGCTTGTTGTAATTCTCCCTTCAAATTATTGTTTTACCGGATAGATGAATTCAGAGTTTATTGACTTTGGGTACTGAGCCTGCAGCTAGTGAATGATTCTGTCAATGGTAACTGATCCTGTCGAAGTTCTTCCTTCAAATTATTGTTTTACCGGATAGATGAATTCAAAGTTTATTGACTTTGGTTACTGAGCCTGCAGCTAGTAAATGATCCTGCCGCAGGTAGCTGAGCCTGTCGAAGTGGTGCAATTCAACCTGTTGTTTCATCTACTTCCTTAAAGTTGTTGCCCTCAAAGTTCATGTGTTGAATTCTCTCCCTTTCCGGAAATACACAATGCTTTTGTTGTTTCTGACTAATACCCTTTTCCAATATTGTTTTTGTGGAACAGGTTTTCATGCTGTTTTTTCGTGAAAACTTCTGCTAAGATGGACAGTTTACAGATAAGCTCTCCGTTCATTCAAAGGATTTTCCCGGCATATCCTCGTCCTGATTATATCTGGATTCCGGTATTCCAGTTCCTCCTTGTGCCTGTATCTTTTCAAACCATCCTGTATCTGCACAATTTTAACTTTAAAAAATAGTATCATGAAATCTTACAAAAAAAATTACATCGGAAAAGGAACTCAGGTTGAAAACATGGACATTGTAAAAGTAACCCTGAAAGTGGAAGAAATTCTGAAACACAAACACGAATTTGAAGGCAGCGAGTACATCACTCTGGAAGTAGCAAGAATGCAACATGCTGATAAATTTGGACGCTCTCATACGGCTTATGTAACCACTACTGAGGAAATAGTGGAAGAGAAAGCAAAAAGGAAAACTTCGGAAAAATAAGAAGAGGTCTCCCGGTAAATCGGGAGATTTTTTTTTGGTCGTATTTCACATCCCTTAATCAAATAATACCATTTGTACTTTGAAATGCCGCAGGCAATTTAAAAGTTTACAATGGTTATGCCGATGCTACAACAAAGAGCTTGTCCCGATTTTAATCGGGAAGCATTCTAAACAAAGTGAAAGAATGCGACATTTAGTTGTTAAATCGGTGTAATTCTGCGAGGCTTTGACTCGGGGTTCCATATATTGTGAGTGTACTTTAGGAGTTTATGTTTGCTTTGTATAGATACCCCCTGTCTCAACATCCAATCGTTAGCATTTGTGAGTTACAACAGGAGGTACTTGGTTTTTTATATACAATAAAGACATGAGAATTGTAAATTTCATGTGCAGAGCTCCATTATTTTTATTAGTTTTGAACCTAACGAAATTCTAATCAATATTTCAAACCCAATAGGATCATAGGATGACCCCAACAAAATCTAAAGTTTGGTATGTTATTTACACTCGCTCAAGGTCAGAAAAAAAAGTATTGGCAGACCTCACAGCAAGTGGAATTACCTGTTTTGTTCCAATGCAGAAGAAACTCCGGCAGTGGAAGGACCGTAAAAAGTTAGTAGAAGCACCTCTGTTGCCCGGATACTGTTTTGTACATATTAATCGGGTTGACTATGACCGTGTGCTGCATAACCAAAATGTGATTTCGTATGTTATTTTTGAAGGAAAAGCTGCGATTGTGCCCGATAACCAGATAGAAAGAGTACGGGAAATGGTTGAACAATCTCTGTTTCCTGTTGAAGTTTCATTTGAGAATTTTATATCCGGACAACAGGTAGAAATTATTGTACCGCCATTAACCGGGTTAAAGGGAGAATTGGTCAAAACTCATGGAAATAACCGGTTTATTATTCGAATTGATTCAATAAGTATTAATTGTATGTTGGATATTCCTGCTGATGGTATTGTATTGATTCCTACTGACAAAAAATGAAATAATTACAATCCTTTTAAACAATAGTCGAAATATTTTAGGTTCAAAACATTTTATATTTAAAAATTAGTTTTACTTTCATACCGTATTTTGTGTAAAATTTCTACACCATTTAATACGTGCTGCTTTTGGATGCATCTAATAATGATGTAACTGACGGGGCGAAGCTGTAAATTCCTGTTCATTACAGAGCAAACACATACATCTCTATTCATCTTTCTAACTTGCTTATAATTAGTCAAACCTTAAAAACACATCAGAGTGTTGATAATCAGTTGATAAACTCTTTCTCTGTGTTTCTGAATTTACAAGCAAATAAGTATCTTAGTGAAAAAGCTTGCAGATAT
>JABMPI010000417.1 GCA_013203755.1 Bacteroidota bacterium | reverse complement strand
TTTTTGCATGGCTGTAACTTCAACCACATCCAGTTTAACGTTAGAAGGAGTCAAAATAATTTCACCCAAGCTTACTTTGTTTGATTCGCGGGTTATTGAAATATTTTCAAGCGAACTTTTATTGTAACCAATAAAAGACACTTCTATTGTATAATTTCCTGAACTAATATTTTTAACTGTAAAATTCCCTGCATCATCCGTTATAGTTCCGCCTTCCGGGTTTTCACTTCCACTATTAAAAATTGCCACCGATGCAAATGGAATTTTATCTTTGGTTGACTCATCAACTACTACTCCACTCAATACTCCTTTTTGACCATAAACATTTATTAAACTCAAAAATAATATCCCAAAAAAAACTAATTTTATTCTACTCATAATGCATTTACTCGAATATAGTTCACAATTCGTTTAACTTTAAAACAGGCTCCAAAAGTAATGTTTCTGGTAAAAACTCACTCTTTACTAGTTCTATTTATACTCATCGTTAACTCTTTGTAACCGTCCAATTAACCGTTAAGAACAAAAGTTTTAAATAAAAGTTTATATTTTCTGAATTTAAAGCAAGACACATATTTATAAATCCACATTTTCCTCTTCAAGAATCAATTCAATCAAAAAAACTTCTACTTTTAAAACCCTTAAAATCATATGTTATGAAATATCTATTTTCTTTTATGTTGCTCTTTTTTTCAGGAATTATTATTGCACAGGAGACTAAAGTAAACCTGGAAAAACTGGATGCCTATTTCGAAAAAACTGCCAAAGAATGGGGAATTCCGGGAATGAGTGTTGGGATAGTAAAAGATGGAGAAATTATATTTAGCAAGGGTTATGGCGTTTTAGAAATTAACAAACCAGAAAAACCCGATGGTAATACTTTATATGCAATTGCATCTAACAGCAAAGCTTTTACTTCAGCAATAATTGCAATGCTGGTTCAGGAGGGCAAACTAAACTGGGACGACAAAGTACAAAAATATCTTCCCTATTTTGAGTTGTACAATCCGTTTGTGAGCAGCGAAATTACAATTAAAGATTTGCTTTGTCATCGGGTTGGGCTGGGCACTTTTAGCGGCGATGTTATTTGGTACAAATCCAATTTAACATCAGAAGAAATAATAAAACGACTAAAAGGAATAGAGCCCAATTTTAATTTTCGCGATGGTTTTGGCTACTCAAACGTTATGTACATAACTGCAGGCGAAGTAATAAAAACGGTAACCGGAAAAACCTGGGGTGAAAATGTCCAGGAACGAATTCTCGATCCGGTGGGGATGAATCGTACAATTTATTCGTTGAAAAAGCTGGAAAAGAAAGGAAACTTTGCCACTCCTCATGCTTTCGAAGAAGAGAAAAATATACCAATCCCCTTTGTTGACTGGGAAGAAGTTGCCGCACTTGGTGGAATAATTTCATCTGTGAACGATATGGGCAAATGGATGATCTTTAATATGGATCACGGAATTATTGGAAAAGATACTTTGTTAACTTCTGCATCGAGAAACACAATTTGGAAAATGCACAATACATACACGGTTGACCATACAAAACCCAATGATTTTAATACCCATTTTCGTGGTTACGGTTTAGGCTGGGGACTGGCTGATTATTATGGAAAACTGAGAGTAAGTCATGGTGGCGGTTACGATGGAATGATTTCGGCTGTGAATATGATACCAGATGAAAAGTTGGGAGTTGTGGTATTAACTAATGGAATGAAAGCGCCAACAATGGCAGTAACTTATTATGCATTAAATGCTTTTCTAGGTAAAGAAGAAAAAGATTGGTCGGCAGAAATGCTCGAACAACAAAATAACAATCAATCGAATGACAAACGAATTTCGGACAGAATAGAAAAACGGGTGGCCGGAACAAAAGCCTCACTGCCATTGAAAAAATATTCAGGTACTTATGATTCTGAAATTTATGGAAAAATTAAAGTGAAATTGGAAAATGAAAAACTGAGAATTTACTTTGAACACACTCCCGAACTTTCGGCAACGTTGGAACATTGGCATTACGATGTTTGGAAAATAAACTGGGATAAAACCCACGCCTGGTTTAATTTTGGCACCGTAAAGTTTAACACAACCAACAACCTTGAAATTACCGGAATAGATTTCGATGTTCCAAACAACGACATATTTTTTGAAGAGCTAAACCCAAAAAAGTGAACTGACGTTTTGTGCTTGGACTTAAAAATAAATGAATTCTAACTTTGAACTTTGAACGTAAAAACACTCCACATGTGGAAATGTCCAAAATGCAACCAAGAATTTTTACACCACAACCAAAATCATTCTTGCAACGAACGAACCGTTGAAGATTTCCTGCAAGGAAAATCGGAAAATACAATCGAACTATTTCACTATTTTATTGAGGAATATCAAAAGTTGGGTGACTTTGTTTTGCACCCGGCAAAAAGCAGAATTGCCTTTGCAACACAAATCCGGTTTGGTTACATTCATCGTTTAGGAAAAGATTTTTTGGATGTGGTTTTAACGTTCGACAAACCATACGAAGATAATCTCTGTTTTTATCGAATTGGCGAAGTTCCCGGCGGAAAAATTTATCAGCACTACTTGCGAATACTTCATAAAGACGATTTAAATAATGAAGTTCGAAAATTTATGAAAATGGCTTTGTATACTCAAACCAAATAGCTTTTCGGTTTTTATACTTGTTCTTTTTATCCACACCTTCATTA
>JABMPI010000416.1 GCA_013203755.1 Bacteroidota bacterium | reverse complement strand
TGCCTATCCTGCACGCCCTGATACTTCGGTTTTAAAAAATATTAATTTGGAAATTGAACCAAGTAAAGTTGTTGCTTTAGTTGGTAAAAGTGGAGCCGGTAAATCTACTTTTGCTACGCTGCTTTTGCATTTGTACGAACCAACTTCGGGTAAAATATTGTTCGATAATTATTCTATTACCGATTTAAATTTAACAACTCTTCGCAGCCAGATTGCACTGGTTCCTCAAGATATTTTTCTTTTTGGAGGAACAATCAGGGAAAACATTGCTTACGGAAAACCTGATGCTACTGATGAAGAAATTCTGGATGCAGCAGCAAAAGCAAATGCATTGGAATTTATCGATCGATTTAGCGAAAGACTGGATACCGTAGTAGGAGAGCGTGGAACTCAACTTTCTGGTGGACAACGCCAAAGAGTTGCCATTGCACGTGCCATTTTAAAAGATCCAAAAATATTAATTTTAGACGAAGCAACTTCTTCACTCGATTCCGAATCGGAAAATTTGGTGCAAAGCGCGTTGGAAGAATTAATGAAAAACAGAACTTCTATAGTAATTGCACACCGTTTGTCGACCATTAGAAACGCTGATAAAATTGTTGTGCTTGAAAATGGGGAAATAGTAGAAACAGGAACACACTTCGAATTAATGAAAGTTAATTCAGGCGTTTATCGGAATTTAAACGAAATGCAGTTTTCGCTCTAATTGGGTGCAGTGATTTCCAAATCGCTGATTTTAGTTAATGCGGTTTGGAAACCGCATCACCCAATAATTTATTGAAAAGATTTTTTTAGCTCAACCATTTTAATGGCAGTAATTGCAGCTTCATCACCTTTGTTGCCGTGTTTGCCACCGGCGCGGTCTAGTGCTTGTTGTTGGTTGTCTGTAGTAAGTACTCCAAAAATAAATGGCTTGTTATATTTCAGATTAAGGTCTTTTGTGCCTTGGGCAACAGCTTCACAAATATAATCGAAATGGCGTGTTTCGCCTTGAATAACGCATCCCAACAAAATAACAGCATCAACATTTTCTAATTCAGCAAAAAACTGGCCACCCAATGGTAATTCAAAAGTACCTGGAACATATTTAACAGAAATGTTTTCCTCTTTTGCACCGTGTTTTTGAAGTGTGTCAACAGCTCCGTTTGCAAGCGCAATTGTAATTTCAGGATTCCATTCTGCTACTACAACTCCAAATTTCATGTTTTTAGCAGACGGAACGGAATTGAAATCGTATTGAGATAAATCTTTTGTTGCCATAGTATTGAAAATAAAAAACCCCTCTTTAGGGAGGGGTGTATTTTGTATTGTTTGATTCTAAATTTTTAGTTCAACTTCAATTTTACGCGAGCAATGTATTTGTCAACATTAGCTCCTTCAGCAGAAGTTGCGTATTTCTCTTTAATCTCCATGTACAAAGAAAGAGCATCTTCCAATTCATCCATTGTTTCCAATAAACCGGCAGCTTTCATCATATAAATAGGAGCTGTTAATTCATTGTCTGATTCTGAATATGCTTTTTTGTATTGTTTTAAAGCTTTGTCGGTTTCACCCAATTCTAATAAAGCATCACCCTGTGCTCCTTCAACAACGGGAGCTAGCAATAAGTCGGCGGTTTTAAAATCTTTCAAATAATCTAAAGCATCTTCGTACTGCCCTAAATGTAAATAAGAGATTCCGAGGTAATATTTTGCACGATTTGCCGATTTGGTTACACCATAATCGTCAATAATATCTAGAAAACCAAGGTAGTTTCCATCGCCGTTAATTGCTAAATTGAAAGAGTCTTTTTCAAAATAGTTTTCAGCCATAAACATCTGCGATAATGCCTCGTCCTCTTTTGGTTGTAAATAAAACTTGTTAAAACCAAGGTATAAAACCACAATTAAAATAATTCCACCCACTGCGTAGCTGATAATATTTTGGTTGTCTTCAATAAATTGCTCAGTTCTGGTTAGCACACTTTCCAGTTCTTGTAGGTTATCTTCTTGCTGAGTTTTCTTCTTTGCCATTTTTATAGTATTCAAAATTGTGCCGCAAAAATAGTTTTTTTTTCAAAACGGAATCAATTATCCCACTATATTTTTGAATATTAATCAACATAAACTTGTTATTAAGGGTTTTTTGCAACTCATAAACTTCATACGGCGTTTTTAATTAGTTTTGCAACAAAGAAACAAAGCACTGAATTATGCATATTGAAGAGATTTCAATATTAAATTATAAAAATATTAATGAGGTTAAGGTTGATTTTTCGCCTAAACTAAATTGTTTTATCGGCAATAATGGAGCTGGTAAAACAAATTTACTCGATGCCATTTATTATCTGTCGTTTTGTAAAAGTTTTTTTAATTCCATCGATCAGCTCAATATTAATCACGAAGAGAGTTTTTTTATGTTAAATGGAAATTATAAAAGACTCGATTCGGATGAAACAATTTCGGTAGGTTTAAAAAAAGGGCAGAAAAAGCAGTTTAAAAGGAATTCGAAGGTGTATAAAAAGCTGGTTGAACACATCGGACTTTTGCCTTTGGTAATGATTACCCCCTCGGATGTAAACCTTATTTTAGGGGGCAGCGACGAACGCCGTAAATTTATGGATGGGGTAATTTCTCAATACAATCAGAACTATCTCGACGATCTGCTGAAATACAACCGGGCTCTGCTTCAGCGAAATAATTTACTGAAACAATTTGCTTCTCAACGCTTTTTCGATGCGGAATTACTTTCTGTTTGGGATATGCAATTGGTGGAATATGGAAATCGAATTCACGAAAAACGTACTGAATTTGTGGAAAAGCTTATCCCGGTTTTTCAGCGCTATTATTCTTTTATTTCGCAGGGAAACGAAAAAGTAAGTTTGGTGCACCAATCGAGTTTGTACGACAATAGCTTTGAGGAAACCTTAACAGATTCTATCCAAAAAGACAGAGCTGTTCAGTACACTACGCAAGGAATTCATAAAGATGATTTGGTATATTATATTGGCGATTATCCCATAAAAAAAATGGGGTCGCAGGGCCAGAAAAAAACGTACCTTGTTGCTTTAAAATTGGCTCAATTCGATTTTGTGAAAGAAATTTCGGGAATAAAACCAATACTTTTATTGGATGATATTTTTGATAAGCTGGATCATCAACGGGTGGAGAAAATCGTAAAGGTAGTTTCGGGAGAACAGTTTGGGCAGATATTTTTAACCGATACAAATCGTGAACATTTAGACTCAATAATAGAAAGAATGAGTGCAGATTTTCGTATTTTTAATGTTGATTCAGGAAAAGTAGAAGTAGTATAATGAGAAGAAGTAATACACAGTCGTTAAGCGAGATAATTAAAGAATATGTAAAAGCAACTCATATTGAGCGTAAACTGAAAGAGGTTGATGTGGTTGAGTCGTGGGAGAATTTGCTTGGTAAAACCATTGCGCATTATACACGAAATATTTACATCAGAAATAAAGTTTTGTATGTTGAAATTAGTTCGTCGGTTGTTAAAAACGAACTGTTTATGATGCGTGAGGAAATCAAACGCAAAATCAATGAAAAAGAGGGAGAAGAAATAATTAGAACTATTATTTTCAAATAAAAAGGCTGCCCCTTTTAAGAACAGCCTCACAATTTATTTTGAATCTTTTAAATTAATCCTTAATAATTAATCAATAATCCTTTAAATTCTTTCTGTTTTTGAGAAGAAAAAATCAGCTTCTAAATTGGCGTTTTCATCGCTGTCCGATCCGTGTACCGCATTTTGTTGAAAGCTGGTTGCATACAATTTTCGAATTGTTCCTTCTGCTGCATTATCAGGATTTGTAGCTCCAATTAATGTGCGGTAATCTTCAACGGCATTTTCTTTTTCGAGCAGAGCTGCAACAATTGGCCCTGAACTCATAAATTGTACTAACGCGTCGTAAAATGGTTTTCCTTTATGAATGGCATAAAACTCGCCTGCCAACGCTGGAGTTAAACGTGTAAGTTTCATCGCTTTAATTGTAAAGCCTGCTTCGTTTATCATTTTTAAAATTGCTCCCGTATTATTGTTTTTAAAAGCCGTTGGCTTTATCATTGTGAAGGTTAGTTTTTCTGCCATCTTAATATTTTTTAATTTATGTTATTATTCCACAATATTATAAAATTTTGGAATATTTAAGCCTTGCACCGTAAACAGTTTTATTATATTTGCCAACTGAAATTTTGAATATTTTGAAAAACACTGACATAGAGATTATTGCATCGCTTAAAAATATTCTTGCCGGGGCGAAATTAAATGTTGCAATTGTACCACACGAAAATCCGGATGGTGATGCCATTGGTTCTGCATTGGGATTGGGCGAAATACTTGCCGATTTTGGACATAATGTAAACATTGTTTCTCCAAATGATTATCCGGGATTTTTGAAATGGTTTGGTTCCGAAGTAAATGTAATTAAATACAGCGCTAGTAAAAAAGAAGGCAAAGCAGCTATAAACAATGCCGATGTATTAATTTGTGTCGATTTTAACGATGCAAGTCGTGCTGGGATTTTGGAAAAGAAAATATTAAAATTCGATAAAATAAAAATTTTAATAGATCATCATCCATATCCTACAGATTTTTGCGATTTTACAATTTCAGAAACAACTTATAGCTCAACTGCCGAACTTATTTTTGATATAGTAAACCAAATTGGTTTGCAAAATAACATTACCAAAAATTCTGCTGAAGCATTGTACACAGGAATTTTAACCGATACCGGTTCATTTAGTCACAATACTTCGCGTCCGAATACTTTTAAAGTAGTTTCGGAGTTAATGAAGTTTGGGATTGATACAAAAAAAATACAATCGGGGGTTTACGATAATTTTTCGGTTAATAGAATGAAGTTGTTGGGATACTGTTTAAACGAAAAAATGCAGGTTTTTCCTGAATATCGTGCAGCAGTAATTACAATTTCAAAAGAAGAATTGGAAGAGTTCGATTTTAACCCGGGAGATACGGAAGGATTTGTAAATTATCCACTTTCAATAAAAGGTATCGTTTTTAGCGTGTTATTTATCGAAAAAAAGGAGTTGGTAAAAGCATCTTTTCGCTCCAAAGGAAATTTTCCGACTAACAAGTTTGCCAGTGAGAATTTTAATGGTGGTGGACATTTAAATGCTTCTGGCGGAGAATCGAAACTTACTTTACAAGAAACTTTAGATATGTTTACGCAACTTCTTCCAGAGTTTAAACATCTTTTGTTGGAAACAGAAATATAAAATGGAATGTGAATGTATAAATTTCACAATTAATTTAGACTTTTAAAAAGAGATATAAATGAAACAATTTTTTGCAGTATTTATTTTAACATCTGTTGTAATTGCATTTTCTGCATGTAATAATAATGATAACAGCTTGGAAAAAATGAGGGAAAATGAGTTAGTGATATTGGATGACTATATTCAAGCTAATTTTCCGGTGAAAGATGCCTTGCCATCAGGATTGTATTTTTATGAAGAAACTGTAGGACATGGAGATTCACTAATTAGAGGTGGGGATAGAGTACAGATTTTTTATGCAACATATACAATAGATAGCATCTTGATTGACCAAAGTAGCGGTTATGTTGAAGGATATCGTTTTGAACCACTGGAGTTTATTGTGGGTACTGGCGGTGTTGTAGCAGGTTTGGACGAAGCGATAACTTATATGAGAGAAGGAGGGAAAGCTGATTTGGTAATTAATTCGGAGTTGGCTTATGGACAAAATGGTTCGCCCAATGGAGGTGTTAGTGGCTTTTCTACTATACTTATGGAAATTGAAGTGTACAAAGTATATCCATTTATTGTACCTGAATAAGATGAATAATATATTCTGAAACTGGAGTAAAGATATATGAACAGAACTCAGCTTCTGAAAAAGTTACTACCCGGTTTTATTCCTCTATTTGTTTTTATCGCAGCCGATGAAATCTGGGGGACTAAAATCGGGTTGTTTGTTGCAGTAGGGGTAGGAATTGCAGAGTTGCTTTTTATCGGCTTTAAAGAAAAGCGATTTGAAAAGTTTGTGCTATTCGACACTTTGCTTTTGGTAGTTCTTGGCGCGGTTTCTATTTTATTGGAAAACGATATTTTTTTTAAATTAAAACCAGGTTTAATTGAGTTAATTCTGGTTGCAGTTCTTGCGGTTTCGGCATTTTCCAAAGTAAATGTTATCGGTTTAATGGGGCAGCGTTATTTGAAAGAAACTTCATTTAACGAAACTCAAATGGAGCAAATGCGGAAAAGTATGAAATACCTTTTCTATATTTTTGCAGGTCATACACTTTTAGTTTTTTATGCTGCTTTTTATCTCAGTAAAGGAGCCTGGGCATTTATTAGCGGAGGACTTTTTTATATTTTATTTGGTGCCTATTTTTTGTTCGAATTAGTTCGTCAGCGTAAAAAGCAGAAAATGTTGGTTAATGAAGAGTGGGTTCCCCTGGTTAATGAAAAAGGGAAGGTTACCGGGCAGGCTCCCCGAAGTCAGGTTCATAATGGAAGTAAGTTACTTCACCCGGTAGTTCATTTACATGTTATCAACAGAAATAAAGCTATTCTTTTACAAAAACGTCCCCAATCAAAACTTATCCAACCCGGGAAATGGGATACCGCAGTTGGTGGACATATTTCTGCTGGAGAAACATTAGAACAAGCCTTAAAAAAGGAAGCATTCGAAGAAATTGGGTTAGAGAATTTCTCTGCTAAATTACATAAAACCTATAAATGGGAGTCTGAAGTTGAGGCTGAACTGGTTTATATGTTTGTTACTTTCGATTATAAAAATTACCACGTTCATTCCGATGAAGTAGAAGAAGCTAAATTTTGGACTAAAAAGCAAATCGAAAATAGCTTAGGTGAAAACGTATTTACTCCAAATTTTGAAGAAGAAGTAAAGCAATTAATAAAACTACGACTTTTTTGAAGTTTATTATTGTCGGAATTGGTCCAAATACATTTGTTAAAAGTTTATTTCTTGCTCTCCCTAGATTTGTTTTGAGAAGTTTCTCATTTGATTTTCAATCATAAATAAAAAAATCTTAATTTTTTACTTAATAGAATTTTAAGTAAAATCCCATTTTTAGCAACATAATTTTATTGCGAATCTTTTTAGAACCAGATGTTTCGTAGATTATAATTAGTCAAACCTTAAAAACACATCAGAGTGTTGATAATCAGTTGATAAACTCTTTCTCTGTGTTTCTGAATTTACAAGCAAATAAGTATCTTAGTGAAAAAGCTTGCAGATAT
>JABMPI010000415.1 GCA_013203755.1 Bacteroidota bacterium | reverse complement strand
CTTCAATAACTCCCCAAACAGGAATTCTTATTTGCATTCTCTTTTTAAACTTCTTTACTCTTGGGTTGTAAGCATACAATTCCTCAACAGTAACCCCATATTTTTTAGCGATAAAATAAGGAGTCTCTTTTCGCGATTGTATTTTATAAAATTCAAAACTTGTAGGATCGCCTTTCTGATAAACAGGTTTCCGTGCAAAGTCTGCATTATTGTTATACGGAATCTTCAAGATTTCGCCAATATCCAAACCTTCAATAATTTTTGGATTATTTTGAAGTAGAACAGGACGATCAACTTTAAAATCGCGGGAAATGGAATAAATGGTCTCTCCGGTGCGAACCTGATGAAGAACAAATTTTTCACCTTTTATTACAACAATCTCATTTTCTTTTAAATCTTGCGCATTCAGTTGATCGAATGATAGCAAAACAAAAAAAAGCATAATTACAGTGCTAAAAATCTTCATTAAATAATCGATTTACAAAATTCCTTCAAATTTAATAATTATTGACCAACCCGTCTTTTCTAACGATCTTATTTGAAAATAATTTCACAAAATCGTGCTGTTGTATCTTCCATTTTTTGTCATGTTGTTAACATGCCACTCTTTTTCATGAATAAACAGATAACTTTTGGTGTGTTATTTTTACATTTGCTTTTTCAAAAAAAGGTTTCACAACCAAAAAATTAATTTCATGCAGGAAAAAATTTTAATTCTTGATTTTGGTTCTCAATACACGCAGTTAATTGGTCGTAAGGTTCGCGAGCTGAACGTTTACTGCGAAATTCACCCCTACAATCATTTTCCCGAAATAGACGAAACTATTAAAGGAGTAATTCTTTCTGGCAGCCCCTATTCCGTTCGCGATAAAGATGCACCAAAACCTGATCTAACAAATATAAAAGGTAGCGTTCCAATTCTTGGAGTTTGTTACGGAGCCCAATATTTAGCCCATTATTTTGGTGGCGAAGTTGCCCCATCGAATACCCGCGAGTACGGTAGAGCAAATTTAGGGTTCATCGATCACGACAGTGAATTGTTTAAAGATGTAAGCCTTCATTCTCAGGTTTGGATGTCGCACGGCGATACAATTGTAAAACTTCCTAAAGATTATAAAGTAATTGCATCTACCGAAGATGTTAATTATGCAGCCTATAAAGTGGACGATGAAAAAACATGGGCGATTCAATTTCACCCCGAAGTATATCATACCACAGAAGGAAGACAGATTTTAGAAAATTTCGTTTCAGACATTTGTGCTTGCACACAAAACTGGACGCCAGATTCGTTTGTGGAAACAACTGTTAGTGGACTAAAACAAAAACTTGGCGATGATAAAGTAGTTCTTGGACTTTCAGGCGGTGTTGATTCAACAGTTGCCGGGGTTCTTTTACACAAGGCAATTGGTAAAAATCTTACTTGTATTTTTGTTGATAACGGATTACTAAGAAAAGATGAATTTGAAGACGTTTTGAAATCCTATGAAAATATGGGATTGAATGTTTTAGGCGTCGATGCGAAACAAAAATTCTGGGACGATCTTAAAGGAATCTCCGACCCTGAACAAAAACGAAAAGTAATCGGTCGAAATTTCATTGAAGTTTTTGATGTTGAGGCACATAAAATTCAAAATGTAAAATGGTTGGCACAAGGAACTATTTATCCCGATGTTATTGAGTCGGTTTCGGTTAACGGCCCATCGGCAACTATTAAATCGCACCACAATGTAGGTGGACTTCCGGAAAAAATGAACCTAAATATAGTGGAACCCTTGCGTTTACTTTTTAAAGACGAAGTTCGTCGCGTAGGAAGAGCGCTAAATATTAAACCAGAATTATTGGGTCGCCATCCATTTCCAGGACCTGGTTTGGGAATTAGAATTCTGGGCAATGTAACACCAGAAAAGGTACGAATGCTGCAAGAAGCCGACGCAATATTTATTAACGGACTAAAAGATTGGGGATTATACAACGACGTTTGGCAAGCCGGAGTTATGTTATTACCAGTTAAATCGGTTGGTGTTATGGGCGACGAAAGAACATACGAAAATACAGTTGCATTGCGCGCGGTAGCTTCTACAGATGGAATGACAGCCGACTGGGTTCATCTTCCATACGATTTTCTTGCCAAGATGTCGAACGAAATAATTAATAAAGTTCGGGGAATAAATCGTGTGGTTTACGATATTAGTTCAAAACCTCCTGCAACAATTGAGTGGGAATAGTTGTTTTAACCACAGTCACTGCGAAAAGAATACAAATTAATAGAATCGTTGGTGTTACATATATTTAATAAAAGCAATATGCAGAAGTTATCGTTTATAATATTTAAAAAAATAATTCTAAGTTTATTTTTGTCGATTCTTTTCATTTTACCAGCTTCAATGGTTGAAGCTCAAAATTCAGTTCAACAAAACCAATTAAAATTTGGAAGGTTGCTCCGGTTGGTTGATGGTTATTATGTTGATTCGGCAAATGTTGATGCTCTAACGGAAAAGGCAATAGTAAACCTACTAACTGAATTGGATCCGCATTCAACCTATATCTCGAAAGAAGAAGTAGCAAAAATGAATGAACCGCTAAAAGGAAACTTTGAAGGCATTGGGATTTCTTTCAACATTTATAAAGACACACTACTTGTAACTACCACTATTTCGGGTGGACCGTCGGAAAAAGTTGGTTTAAGAGCCGGCGACAGAATTATGGAAGTGGATGATAAAATGATTGCTGGTATTGGTTTAAAAAACAGCGATGTTTTTGATCTTCTTCGGGGTAAAAAAGGAACGCGGGTTGATCTTAAAATTCTTCGAAAATCAGAAGTGGAATTGCTGGACTTTACAATTATACGCGATAAAATTCCTATTTTCAGTTTAGATGCATCGTACATGCTCGACGAATCTACAGGATATATAAAACTAAATAAATTTGCTGCTACATCTACCGAAGAGTTTCTTACCGCGATGGCCGATTTACAAAAGCAGAACATAAAAAATCTGATTTTCGATTTACGTGGCAATGGTGGTGGATATTTAAAAACTGCAATCGAAATTTCAGATCAGTTTTTAAAAGATAAAGATTTGGTAGTTTATACTGAAGGTATGAATGAGCCAAAAAGGGAATACAAAGCAACTTCAAAAGGTACGTTCGAAAATGGGAAACTTGTGGTTTTGGTTGATGAAAATTCAGCATCAGCAAGTGAAATTGTTTCCGGTGCAATACAAGACTGGGATCGGGGAGTTATTATTGGAAGGCGTTCGTTTGGAAAAGGATTGGTTCAAAAGCCTTTCTTTTTAACAGATGGATCGATGGTGAGATTAACCACTGCGCATTATTATACACCCAGCGGAAGATGTATTCAAAAGCCGTACAAAGAGGGAGTTAAAGAGTACCGCAAAGACTATGTTAACAGAATGACCAGCGGCGAAATGTTTAGTGCAGACAGTATTGAATTTGATGAAGCATTAAAACATAAAACTTTGATAAACGGACGTGATGTTTTTGGCGGCGGCGGAGTAATGCCCGATATTTTTGTTGCCATGGATACTTCCAGTCATTATCGTTACATAAATTCCTTACGCAGAAAAAGTATCATTCGTAACTTTGTAATGGATTATGTGGATTCTAATCGCGACAAACTAAATAGGAAATATCCGAAGTTTGAGCAATTTGACAAAAAATTTGAAGTTACTTCAGAAATAATTGACGAGATAGTTGAAAAGGGCGAAAAAGAGGGAATTGAAAAGAACGAAGAAAGTTTAGCATTTGCTGCCGACAATATTAAAAAGGAAATTAAAGCATTTATTGCGCGAGATATTTTTTCGCTTAACGATATGTATAAGGTTTTTAATAATGATGATGAAGTAATTCTAAAAGCTTTAAAAGTAATCGAAAACCAAAAAGAATACGAAAGTCTACTGGTTACTACCGAATAGAAAAATATGGCAGAAACAATATTAGGATGGCTTTTAAGCAATAAAGTAGAATTGCTGGGAGCCATCCTTGGCATCTTATACATTTTCTTTTCCATCCAACAAAATATTTTAACCTGGCCAACCGGGCTGGTTACCTCTGCTTTGTACATCGTAATATTTTTAAACAGTAAACTTTATGCCGACATGGGTTTACAAGTTTACTACGTTATAATTAGTATTTACGGCTGGTACTTTTGGATAAAAGGGAAAAAATCTGAAACTAATAAAGCGGTTCAGGTTCGAAGGGTAAGTAAAAGTTTATGGTTTAAACTAAGTACAATTTGTATTGGAATCTATTTTATAATTCTTTTTATTCTGAAATTTACAGACTCAGACATTGCCGCTCTGGATGCGTTAACAACAGCTTTAAGTATTGTTGCAACCTGGATGCTGGCAAAAAAGTATTTGGAACACTGGCTAATCTGGATTTTTGTCGATTTGCTTTCATCAGGAATGTATGTTTACAAAAATTTGTGGCCAACCGTAATTCTGTTTTTAGTTTATACTTTTATGGCCTACTTTGGATATGTAGAATGGAAAAAAGATTTTAAATCGCAACATTGAAAAACAGACCTAAAATAATTGTAATAACAGGTGCCGAATCAACCGGGAAAAGCACATTAACCAAAGAACTTGCATCTCATTTTAAAGTTCCTTTTATTATTGAAACTGCCCGCGAATATGTTGAAAATCTGGATCGAAAATACAATTTCCAGGATGTTAAGAATATTGCCAGAAGTCAAATTGAAGCCCTTAATAAATATAAAGATTCAGACTACCCATATATTTTTGTTGATACCTGGTTAATTATTACAAAAATTTGGTTCGAAAAAGTATTTGGCAAAACTCCAAATTGGCTCGAAAAAGAAATAAATCAAACTGAAATTGATTTGTTTTTAGTTTGTAACATCGATTTGCCGTGGGTGCAAGATCCAGTAAGAGAGAACGGAGGAGAGAAAAGAATAATTCTTCATAATAATTATATTACTGATTTAAATGAGTTCGGTTTTAATTACAAAATTGTTAGTGGCGAAAATGAGAACCGTATTAAAAATGCACTACAACATTTAAAATTATTAGAATAAATTATCAACAAGAATGAAGCTTCTCTGTTTTAAAAGATAGTTTTAACATTTAGTAATTAGCTTTGTAACTTTATTCACAATAATATGAATTCTAAAATATTTGATAATAAAATTTCACAAACCATTGAAAAGCTGAGTAATCCGCTTTCGTACAAAAAGGTTTGTCACGAACATCGGATTGGAGAACCACTTCCTTCAATTATTAATCTTGGAAAAATAATAAATTTAGTTCGCGAAATTCTTTTTCCTGGCTATTTTGGAAACACATCACTCCGGCCAAATACTACCCACCATTACATGGGGGTTTATGTTGACGAGCTTTACGAGCTTCTGAGTAAAGAAATTTTGGCAGGAATGTGTTTTGAGTGCTTAGATGAAGAGGCTAATAAATTTGATAAATATAACGATAAAGCGAAACTGAATTCACTGGAATTTATTGAATATTTGCCAGAAATCCGTCGGCAGTTGGTAACCGATGTTGAGGCGATTTTTTTAAATGATCCGGCCGCAAAAAATATTGGAGAAGTAATTTTCGCTTATCCTGCAATTCGGGCAATTACAAATTATAGGGTTGCACACAAATTACTTCAACTTGAGGTTCCATTAATTCCCCGTTTTATTTCGGAATTGGCACACAGCGAAACCGGAATTGACATTCATCCAAAAGCTCAAATAGGAGAAAGTTTTACAATCGACCATGGAACCGGAGTTGTAATTGGGTCAACTTGTATTTTGGGTAACAATGTAAAAATATATCAAGGAGTTACGCTTGGAGCAAAAAGCTTTCCATTAGACGACAATGGAAACCCGATTAAAGGTATTCCGCGCCACCCAATTGTTGAAGACGATGTTGTTATTTATGCCGGTGCTACCATTTTAGGCAGAGTTACAATTGGTAAAGGATCTATAATTGGTGGAAATGTTTGGGTAACTACTAATTTACCTCCCAATTCAATAATAACACAATCGCGACCAAAAGAAACAATTTTTACCGATGGAGCCGGTATCTAATTTTAAAAAGTAAATATTGAAAAATTATAAACTAATAGCAAAAACATTTTCAGGACTGGAATATGTTCTTGCAGACGAATTAAAAAGTATTGGAGCTAAAAATATCCGTCCCGGGCATCGGGCTACTTTTTTTGATGGAAATTTGGAAACCATTTATAAAGCCAATTATTTTTTACGAACTGCCTTACGCATATTAAAAGAAATTGAAAATTTTCAATTCAAAGATGTCGACCAGTTCTATTTAAAATGTAAGAATGTAAAATGGTCAGACTATTTTGGCATAGACGAAAATTTTGTCATAAATAGTACAGTTGTAAATTCTGTTGATTTTAAAAACTCAATGTTTGCATCCTTAAGAACAAAAGATGCTATTGCCGACTTTTTTAGAGAAAGTACAGGCAAACGTCCAAATGTTGACACAGAGAATCCCGATATAATAATTAACGTTCATATCCACCAAGACAATTGCACCCTCTCAATTGACAGTACCGGAGAATCGTTACACAAGCGAGGTTACAGAGTTAAACAAGGTGAGGCACCACTAAATGAGGTTTTAGCAGCCGGAATGATACACCTCTCTGGATGGAGAGGCAACTCCGACTTTATGGATCCAATGTGTGGTTCCGGAACACTTCCCATAGAAGCTGCCATGATTGCGCAAAATATTCCCGCCGGAAAATTCAGAAAAGACTATGCTTTTGAAAAATGGAGAGATTACGACCAGCTCCTTTGGGAAAAAGTAAGAGAATCTTTTACGAAAAAGGAATTTACAAATAAAATTTATGCTTCCGATGTTAATGGTAGTAATTTATTAAATGCTCAAACCAATGCACGCAGAGCTCTTGTATTTAATAAAATTACATTTGAGAAAGCAGATTTTAGAGATTTAAATATCCCTTTGGAAAATGCAACAATATTAACCAATCCTCCTTATGGGGAACGTTTAAGAGAAGAAAATTTAAATGAATTATATTCTATGATTGGGGAGCGATTAAAACATCACTATGCAGGTAATTCGGCGTGGATATTATCTTCTGCTCTGGAGAGCCTCAAATTTGTGGGACTAAAAACTTCTGCCAAATTGGATTTGTTTAACGGTTCGTTAAAATGCAAGTTTAACAACTACCGACTTTTTGCTGGGAAATTAAGAAACTAAAACAAATTTAGGGAGCTGAAACCTTTAATTGTTTCAACTCCCTAAATTATTATATATTATAAAATAACTTAATCTTCAGTATAGAGAAGTATTTTGCCTATTCTTCTTCAAAATCATAACCATCATTTGGTCTAGATCTTGGCTTTGAGTCTACACCACCACGTACATTCAACATTTCTTTTTCGGTTAATAACTCTAGTCCAAAAACTTTAGAATCTTTTTTTTCGTTGTTAGATGCAAATATTTTCATGGTAAATAATTTAATTTCGTAATACTTAATAAACACACATTCAATAATATATTCTGAAAAGAGTAAAAAGGTGACCCTCGAATTGGAAAAAAAATGAAATTATTTTAAATTGCCTTCTTAAATAGTCAAACCTTAAAAACACATCAGAGTGTTGATAATCAGTTGATAAACTCTTTCTCTGTGTTTCTGAATTTACAAGCAAATAAGTATCTTAG
>JABMPI010000414.1 GCA_013203755.1 Bacteroidota bacterium | reverse complement strand
TACCCGCGTGGTATTAAAAATCCCTGCCGCATTGGCTCCGGTTAAATTGGCAGTATTACCACTGGTTAAAAAAGATGGTCTTCCGGATAAAGCCCGCGAAATTATAAATAGCCTAAAATTCGATTTCAACTGCCAATACGATGAAAAAGATTCTATTGGTAAACGCTACCGTAGACAAGATGCGATTGGAACACCTTTTTGTGTAACCGTTGATCATCAATCGGCAGAAGACAATTCAGTAACTATTCGTTACCGCGACACGATGGAGCAGGAACGGGTTTCAATTGAGGAGTTGGGAAGTATTATTGGAGGACAGGTGAGTTTTAAGGGGTTGTTTGCTTAAAATTATAAAACGCAAAAATGACCAATTTGCCTAAAGAAAAAAGAAAAATTGCCATTGTTGGTTCTGCCTATCCATTAAGGGGGGGTGGTATTGCCACCTTTAATGAAAGAATGGCAAAAGCCTTTATGGAAAATGGCGATGAAGTAAAAATATATACTTTCAGTTTGCAATATCCATCTATTCTTTTCCCTGGGAAAACTCAATATTCCGATGAAGAACCACCGAAGGATTTGGATATTGAAGTACTGGTTAATTCAATAAATCCATTAAATTGGATTAAAGTTGGGCGTTACTTAAAAAAGCTTGCACCCGATATTGTTATTCTCCGCTACTGGATTCCTTTTATGGCACCTTGCCTGGGAACCATTGCAAAAATCATTCGCCAAAACAAAAAAACAAAAGTCATTGCCATTGCCGACAATGTAATTCCACACGAAAGCAAACCCGGCGACAAAATACTCTCGAAATACTTTGTAAAAAATGTAGATGCATTTATAACGATGTCAAAAAGTGTTTTGAATGATCTGAACCTTTTTGATTCAAAAAAACCACGGAAATATACTCCGCATCCCCTTTACGATAATTTTGGAGAGATTATTCCTAAAGAAGAGGCAAAAAGGAAATTGAAACTGGATAGCAATTCAAACTATATTTTGTTTTTTGGATTTATAAGAGATTATAAAGGTTTAGATACCTTACTTGAAGCATTTGCTGATAAGCGCCTTAGAACATTTCCGATAAAACTTCTGATTGCTGGAGAGTTCTATACCAAGGCTGACAGATATCTGGAGATTATCAAAAAACACAAGCTTGATAAATTAATTGAGTTACGAACTGAATTTATTCCAAATGGAGATGTACATAAATATTTCTGCGCCTCCGATGTAGTAGTTCAACCTTATAAAACAGCCACACAAAGTGGAATAACACAAATTGCCTATCATTTTAATAAACCAATGATAACCACTGATGTTGGTGGGTTAGCTGAACTTATACCGAATAATAAGGTTGGATACGTGGTTAAGAATGACATTGAGCACGTTGCCGATGGAATTTATAAATTTTATGAATTAAAAAAAGAGGAAGAATTTAGCAAAAATGCTGCTTTGGAAAAAAAGAAATATTCATGGGAAGTTTTTGTTGAAGCTATTTTGGAATTGTATAATGCTTTTCTTAAATAATTATCTATTTTGAAATATAATTATCGAAATTTAAATAGCTGAATGGAAATTGTAGGATTTTAGCCAAAATTTGAAACAATGAAGAAGGTTCTAATAATTACATATTATTGGCCGCCAAGTGGAGGAGCCGGCGTTCAGCGATGGGTGAAATTTGCAAAGTATTTATCCAGGATGAACGTTGAAACTTATGTCTTAACTGTTGATCCCAAAAATGCAACCTACCCTCAAATTGATGAATCGCTTTTAAAAGATATCCCTAAGGCTGTGAAAGTATTTTATGCAAAATCTTTCGAGTTGTATTCGTTATACAAAAAACTATCATCAAACAAAGAGGTTCCGTATGGAGGTTTTGTCAATACAAAAAAAGTTAATTTAAAAGAAAAAATTTTACGTTTTATTCGAGGAAATTTCTTCCTGCCCGATCCCCGAAGAGGCTGGAATAGATTTGCCTTAAAAGAGGCAAAAAAAATTATTCTGACAAACAATATTGAAACTGTAATTACAACTAGTCCTCCTCATTCTACCCAACTAATTGGATTGAAACTTAAAAAACAATTAGGTATAAAATGGATTTCCGATTTTCGGGATCCATGGACTGATATTTATTACTATAAAAAATTGTATCCAACTAAACTTGCAACAGCAATTAGTAAATATTTTGAAAGAAAGATTTTACAGTATTCCGACAAAACAATAACTGTAAGTCACGATTTAAAAAGACTATTTTCAAGTAAATTAAATAATATTGAAAACAAAATAGAAGTAATTCCAAATGGTTTTGATATTGAAGAGTTTTCATATGTAAAAAAAGAAAAACAAAACGATGATTTTTATATATCGTATGTTGGAACCATTTCTAATGATTATAGTATTGATGGTCTAATAAATGGCATAAAACAATTACCCGAGATTATTAAAACAAATTTACGATTGCGCTTTATTGGGAAAATTTCATCTGAACATGTCGAGAAATTAAATGGAATTGGGCTAAAAGGACAAATTGAAATTATTGGTTATGTCGAGCATTCTAAAGCCATAAGTTATATGTTTTCTTCCGATGTTTTACTGCTAATAATTCCGAACGTTATAAACAACAATGGTATTCTAACTGGTAAATTATTTGAGTACTTAGCAAGTAAACGTCCAATCTTATTACTGGGACCTGTTAATGGTGATGCAGCAAAAATTATTGAAGAAACAAAAAGTGGAATAATATGCTCCTATTCCGATATAGATAAAATATCGGAAAGTATAGAACAACTTTTCCACTCATCAAAGTCTTATAATAGAACAGAGTCGGATTTCTCAGAAACACTTAAATATTCCAGAGAAAATTTGACAAAGAGTCTAATCGAAATTATTTAACAAATGAATCCTGTTTCAATAAAAACGGATGATAATCTCCCTTTAATCCAATTGGTTTTGTATTCCTTATATAATCTGTAAGCTCAATACTTTCACGGGCATCATCAATTCCAAAGCCATTTCCATTCAGAATGTTCTGGTAGGTTACGGTATGAAGATCGGTAAAACCACCACTAAACTCAACTTCATTACCATCGACAGTAATTGAACGATAAGTTCGCGAGCCACCATCTGTTGCGACTTTGGGTAAGTCGTTTGCATCAAGACTTAAGAACCATCGCACCCTTGCTTTTTCTAATTGAAGATAACCGGCCGCTTTATTGTGGTCATAAACATGAACTATATTTTCTTTAACATCTCCAAAAATCCAGGTAAGCATGTCGAAGAAATGGATCCCTATATTCGTTGCTACTCCTCCTGATTTTTGAATATCTCCTTTCCAGCTTTTAAAATACCATTTACCACGGGTAGTTACATAACTTAAATCAATGTCATGCATTTTATTGCCAGCCTCTTCAATTTCTTTTTTAAGTTTTAAGATGGTAGGATGATAGCGCAATTGAAGCACGGTATAAACCCTTTTCCCGGTTTCAGCTTCTATGTCTTTAATAATATGCATATCCTTTGGATAAATCACCAAAGGTTTTTCGCAAATGGCATTAGCACCATTTCGCAAAGCAAACCGAATGTGTGACGGGTGCATATAATTTGGAGTACAAATACTCACGAAATCAATCGGGGCACCACCCATTCGTAAATCATCCATGTATTTATCAAGGTTTTCATGCTCAAGGAAAAATTCTGTTTCCGGGAAAAAGCTATCGATTCTACCCATTACATCAAACCGGTCCGATGCGCAAACCAATTTATTTCCAGTCTCTTTTATGGCTTTCATATGGCGATCGGCGATGTAACCTGCTGCCCCAATTAGTGCAAATCGTTTCATTTATTTTGGATGTGATTTTTTATGTCTACTTTATTAATTATCTATCTTGAACTCTAAACTTTATAGTTTATAAACTTTATCAGTTGCTGTTTTTATTAGATTTCGCAAATCTACAATCATCTGCGAATTTTTCTCAATAAAACCGGCATCGAATTCAGAGTGATTTGTTGTTATAACTACACAGTCAGCATTATTTAAAGAATCTTGCGAAAGTTCTACCCCTTTCAACTGATTGTTTCCCGGGGTATTTATTCTAGGTATAAACGGATCGTGAAATTGAACATTCCCTCCTTTATTAATCACTTCGTCAATAATTTTTAAAGCAGGTGATTCACGTTCATCATCAATATCGGGTTTATAAGCAACTCCCAAAAACAAAATAGTACTGCCATTAATTGCTTTTTTATGTCGATTTAAAGCGGAAGTAACTTTTAATGTCATACGGTGAGCCATCAACATATCAATGTGTCCGGCAGTATGAATCATGGTTAAATCGAAATTGAATTTTTTAGCAATGTGTTCCAAATAAAAAGGATCAAGCGGAATACAATGGCCACCAACTCCCGGGCCGGGATAAAAAGCCTGAAAACCAAATGGTTTTGTTTTTGCAGCATCAATAACCTCCCAAATATTAATATCCATTTTACCCGAGAGCAAAGCCAACTCGTTTATCAGGCTAATGTTTACCAAACGATATGTGTTTTCCAGAATTTTTACCATTTCGGCTACGCGAGGCGAACTAACCAAATGAACATGATCAATTGCCAGCTTGTAAATTGCTTCACCTATTTCCAACCCATCCCCGGTTAAAGCTCCCAGAACCTTTGGAGTATTTTTAGTAAAATATTCTTTATTCCCAGGGTCAACACGTTCGGGTGAAAAAGCCAGCCAAAAATCATCACCATGTTTTAATCCCGATTCCCGCTCAATAATTGGAAGCATAAAATGCTCTGTTGTTGTTGGGTATGTTGTACTTTCCAAACAAATAAAAGTACCTCTTTTCATATTTTTGCCAATCTCAATACAGGCCGACTCGATGTAACTCATGTCGGGTTTACGAAATCGATCCAAAGGCGTAGGAACACAAATTAAAACGACATCGCAATTTTTCATTTCCGAAAAATCAGTTGTTGCAGAAAGAAAATCATTCTCAACAACAGATTTTAAATCTTCATCTTGAATATCGCCAATGTAATTTTCACCCGAATTTACTTTTAGTACCTTTTCTTCCGATTTATCAAAACCCAAAACCCGGTTATTCTCTTGAGCAAAACTTACCGAAAGAGGCAATCCAACGTATCCAAGACCAACCACTCCTATTAGAAGTTGTTGATTATTGACTTTATTAAGTATCTCCTTTTTATTGTTCATTATTGATTTGTTCTAAAAAATCGTTTGCTAATTTATACTTTTCTCCGGTTTCGGGGCAAATTAAATCTTCCTTTAATACAATTCCTGCCCGGCTTACCCATCCTTGCTGACGCGCCGGCACACCAACCATTAAAGCAAAGGGTTTAACATCTTTGGTTATTACGGCACCTGCACCAATAAAACAATAATCGCCAAGTGTTACCCCACAAACTACGGTTGCATTTGCGCCAATACTTGTACCTTTTTTAACTAAAGTAGTTTTAAATTCTTCTTTTCGGTTAACACTACTTCTGGGATTTATTACGTTTGTAAAAACCATCGATGGCCCCAGAAACACATCATCTTCACAAACCACACCCTCATAAACCGAAACATTATTTTGAACCTTTACATTGTTTCCCAGTTTTGCATTGTTTCCCACAAAAACATTCTGACCCAAAACCGAGTTTTCACCAATTTGAGCAGTTCCCATTACATGACAGAAGTGCCATATTTTTGTACCCTCGCCTATTTTAGCCCCTTTATCTACAATGGCTGTTTCGTGTATAAATATCATTCTAGTTATTTTTTATGTAGAGACGCAATATATTGCGTCTTTACTTCTACTTTAAAACGAAGTAAAAAACGTCTTTATTGAACCAACAATATATTCCAACTGCTCTTCCGGTAATTCAGTGTGCATAGGCAGCGACAAAACGGTTTCTGCCAATTGCTCGCTCACCGGAAAATCACCTTTTTTATATCCCAGGAATTGATACGCTTCCTGTAAATGAATTACCCCCGGATAATAAACCATTGATGGGATTCCTTTTGATTTTAGAAACTCCTGAAGTTCGTCCCTTTTATTCGTTTTAATGGTGTATTGATGAAAGGTGTGTGTACTGTAATCCACCCGCTGTGGAATTTGAACCTCCTCTATCCCACCTAAATGTTCATCATAATATGCCGCAGCTTTCTGACGTGCTTTTATATGTTGATTAAAGTATTTCAATTTTACTTCTAAAACAGCTGCCTGAATACTATCCAACCTGGAATTTACACCAATACGTTCGTACTGGTACTTTTGTTTCATTCCATGGTTTGCAATGGACCGAATAACTTCTGCCAAATTTTCATCGCCTGTGTAAACCGCTCCACCATCACCAAAAGCACCCAGGTTTTTAGATGGGAAAAACGAATTGCAACCAACATGGCCTATTGTTCCAGCCATCTTCGCCGAACCATCTTTAAAAACAGATTCAGTTCCCAAAGCCTGGCAAGCATCTTCTACAACAAACAAGTTATATTTTTTGGCAAGAGCCTGAATAGTTTCCAGGTCGGCACACTGCCCGAAAAGATGAACCGGAAGAATCGCTTTTGTTTTTTCGGTAATAGCTGCTTCGATTTTTGAAGAATCGATATTGAATTTATTTGGGCACACATCAACAAATACTGGTTTTAAGCCGAGCAAAGTCAACACTTCTACTGTTGCAACAAAAGTGAAAGGTGTAGTAATCACCTCATCGCCCGGTTGCAATCCCAGCGCCATAAATGCAATTTGAAGTGCATCGGTTCCATTTCCACAGGCAATAACATTTGTATTTAAGTATGTGGAAAGTTTTTTTTCAAAATCGAGTACTTTTCCGCTCTTAATAAAGCGGGTAGATTTTATTACTTCTTGCATGGCTTCGTCAATCTCCTCCTTCATGGTGAGGTACTGGCCATACAAATCGCACATATAGATGGTTTGCATAATTTATCAATAATATCTGTTGTTCGCAAAGCACAAAATTAACGTTTAAATTGAATTAACGAATCATTCCTTCGGTTTTACCGTTTGGAACCTATAAAACTGGAACTATTAATCATCAAACGCGAACAGGCGACTTATGAAAACAGGAATAATCGTTAATTAATTTTTTGAGGTGTTTACTTAATTAATATTATATTTGCTTGAAATAATGATAGATATGGATATTTTCAATGGAGAGGAGCTCTTAAAATTCACTGAACGGTTCTCATCGGACGAGG
>JABMPI010000413.1 GCA_013203755.1 Bacteroidota bacterium | reverse complement strand
ACCGAATCGGCCGAACCGCAAGAGCCGGCAAAGCAGGAGTAGCATATTCATTCTGTTGCGCAACCGACCGAAATTTTTTAAACCAAATCGAAAGACTAACAAAAAGAAAAACTCCTGTTGCAGATCATAAACACCATTCAATTAAGGCCAAAGCAGCCGAAGGCGCAGACGCAAAAAAAGCAAAACGAGTACAACAACCCCACAAAAACACATGCAACAAAAGAAAAGGCCCAAGAAAAGGCTCAGCCTACGGCAGACGAATAAGTAACATAGCAAAATCAAAATCAAAAAGAAGGCAACAATTAGGCAGAACAAGTTCTAGAAGAGACGACGATTCAGACAGTGATAGCTTTGACAATAGCAGAGTTGCCAGAAGAATCAGAAAAGGCGGAAGCCCAAAAAGAGGATTTAGCGGTGCGAGGGGTAGACGAAACACAAGCGGTAGTGCAAATCGAAGAAAATAAAATACGCCCATGAAAATGTCCACCCATGAAACCCCCAAAAGTCTTGACTCCTCAACCAGAAGCTAAACGAATAGTTCTGCGCCCTTCATCACTTTAAACGATAGATACTTATATCGTATATCCATTTTATCAATATTGCATTAAAACGTATTAACAAATATATTAGTGACACCGGTTTTTGCTCTAGAAGGGGAGCTGATAAATTAATTCTGGAAGGACGAGTTAGCATCAACGGTAAGGAAGCTGAAACTGGACTCAAAGTTGAAGATACTGATAAAATTCTTATTGATGGTAAACCAATTGGAATGAAAGCAAAAAGAATATTTCTAGCCTTTAATAAGCCCGTAGGGATTACCTGTACAACAGACCTAAGAGATAAAGATAACATAATTGACTTCATTAAATATCCAAAAAGAATTTTTCCAATTGGTCGATTAGATAAAATGTCTGAAGGTTTGATTTTTTTAACTAACGACGGAGACATTGTCAACAAAATACTTCGGGCTGGAAATAATCATAAAAAAGAATATGTTGTAAGAGTCAAAGAAGAGATAACTGATGACTTCATTTTTAAAATGAGTAATGGTGTAAAAATTCTTGGAGCCATAACTAAAAAATGTAAAGTTTCGAAAAAGGGTAAACATTCATTCAGTATCACCCTAGTCCAAGGATTAAATCGTCAAATAAGACGAATGTGTGAAGCCCTTGATTTTCATGTCACGAAACTAATAAGAATAAGAATTATGAATATTGAGCTTGACAAATTGGAACCTGGCAAATTTAGAAATTTAGAAATAAAGGAGATGGCCATGATTGATAAGTTGGTTTTAGGGAATAGTGGGACTGAAGAGATGAGTTTGAAATAATCCTACCAATAACAAGGTGGTTTTTTATTAAGTATAAAAAGGTCTTTTTGTGTGTCTTTGAACTATGGTTAATTTTTCGGGATGAGATAGAGAAAATAGCTTAAAAAACTTTTCCAAAATCACAACGCTTATAATGTCCACCCATCGAAGTTGACAAAAGTACTGAACGCCCCAACCTGATTATCAGGAACATGTCGTATCCATGAGAATTCAATCTTGTTGATTTAATGCTCATTTTTTCATCTCGTATGTTGTGTGATGGAATGTTAGAAATTTTTAAGCATTGTCAACCACCGTTGGGTGACGGAAGTTTGGGAAATTTTAGTTAAATAAAATCACTTTTGCTTCTTAAATAAAATAATTGTTAAGATGACAAAAAATATGCCAGTTAATGAATACCAAATAAAGTTAGTTTCTGGTTCTGGAAAAAAGAATAAAATAAGTAATCCAATAATTAATGAAATTATCCAAAGGTTTTTCATATTTTAATTAAGGATGAAGCTTATTTAAACCAATGCCCCCGCCCGGAAAACAAGAGCGTTCCAACGCCCTGCATCATGTAAATGTTTTACAAGCCTCAATATCTTTCTAACAGCATTAACATTTAAATAGGCAACTCAAACAAATAACAGATGGTATTTGATTACGCAAGCTATGTAATACTCCCTCTGTTAATTTTCCTGGCAAGAGTGGCAGACGTAAGCATCGGAACAGTCAGGTTGATTTTCGTATCAAAAGGTTTCAAATTACTCTCCCCAATTCTCGGCTTCTTTGAAGTCTTAATCTATATCATAGCAATGAAACAAGTCCTCTCAAATGTAACAAGTATCTGGTTATACGTCGTATACGCACTAGGATTCGCGACAGGAAACTACGTGGGAATATGCCTAGAAGAAAAACTCTCTATGGGAAAAGTAATGATCAGAATAGTCACACAAAAAGACCACTCAAAACTTATAAAAAATCTAAAAGAAAAATACAATCTAACAATACTAGACGCTAAAGGAAAAAGAGGAAAAGTAAAAGTAATATTTTCAGTAATAGATAAAAAGGAATTAAAGAAAATAATAAAAACGATAAATGAAACAAACCCAAAAGCATTCTACTCAATAGAAGACGTTCGATATGCACAAGAAAACAATTTACTTCAAATCCATGAATTTCCCGAAAGCTCAAAACCTGGCATGAAAGGAAAGTAGTTTTTGTCTTCGTTGATTTCAGTATCACGTCTGCTACATTTTATCCTGTATGTTGTGTGATGGAATGTTAGAAATTTATAAGGATTGTCGAGATTGGATTGATTAGTTCGCTTTACTCAAACCTACAAGAATAAGTTCCAATAAGATATTGCCGCCTCACTTGCAACATAACTAATTAAATTTCTATATTTTTTATCAGTTTTTGTTAAATTAATTTTATCAGCACTACCCAAGGCATCAAGGTAGTCATTTCTATTTTTCTTATAGATGACAATCGGAGGACATCCCGCTTTAATTAAGATATAATTCATTAGCATTCTTCCGGCTCTCCCATTCCCATCAGAAAAGGGATGCACCTTCTCAAACTTGTGATGGAAGATTGTTGCTAAAACAAAAGGATGTAACTTTCCCTTATTTTCATTATACCATTTCAACAAAAGGTCCATGTCAGCTTTAACATAAATACCCAGACTTGCTTCAAAATGTGACTTAAAGACCCTTATATCCTTCATTCGATAACCAATTCTTTCATCAACGTTTTTCATTAATCTTTTATGGATTTCAACAATTAGATCATTATCAATGTTCTTCCTTTGAGCAAATAACCAGAACAAGACATCTTTTGTATTTTGCAAATCATAAATTTCTCTAAGTGTTCTGTTCATTGGCGTTCTCCCAGTTTCAAAAAAGTTTTTAGCTTCTTCTAGCGTTATAGTGTTTCCCTCAAGTGAAGCAGTATTATATGCAAATTCAATTGCAAAATCTTCAAGAATTTCTTCTTTGGATTTTTTATCAAGTTTTTGGAAAACCTTGTTATAGTGCAACTTTATAGCTTCAACATATTCTAGGCTCTTGTTTAGAAAATCATCTTTCTTTAGTTTTAATTTTTTTATTTTGTCGTTATAATATTCTGTCTCTAAAAGTAGGTTTATTTTTCTGTAACTTTTTTTCATCTCCTGTTTATCTTTTGCTATGTTTGGAAAATTTTTTTTAGCCTCTTCAATAGTCGAACCTAAGTAAGCAATATCTTTTGTCACTTGCTTTCCATTCAATCTTTTTGAAGCCCGAAGATAATAATAATATTTATCTCCAGCCTTTTTTTTGTATATGTAAACCATGTAAATTCTTAGAAATCATGCTATTTAAGTTTTACCCTTTACAATTGATATATTAAAAATGTAAAGGGTAGAACACCCCAACCACCTATCGACGGTTTTGATTCTAAAAGGGAGTATCTTTTTTCGTATCGAATATTTACTCCTTTTATTAACGATAAAAAGTGTTT
>JABMPI010000412.1 GCA_013203755.1 Bacteroidota bacterium | reverse complement strand
CTTCGCTGGTTACCAGCGAATAATCAACTCCCCAGGTATCAATGCCAATAGAATTTGGCTGAATATTGTGTTTTGAAATGCATTTTTTAAGCCCGGTTTTTAACTCATCAAAAAGATTAAAAATATTCCAGAAATATTTTCCATGAATTAAACTCATCTGATTTTTAAACCTGTGAACTTCTACTAAATCCAGTTTTCCATCCTCTAATATTCCTAGTATTGCTCTTCCGCTGGATGCTCCAAGATCGAAGGCTAAAAAATGATTTCTGCTCATTTAGAATTTTATTAATATGTTGCCAAAATACTATTTTTCAACGAAAAGAACAATCCTGTTCTATCCTGAAAAACAGGGCTTGTCCACTTTTGAATTTTATCAAAGGAAATAAATGCAATAATAAACACCATTGGGTTTCAACCCTAAATAGTAAGGGCAAAAAGCCTATTCTTCTTTGGTTTACATCTAAACCCTTGGTTGTTACCAAGGACAAAAATCTCCTGTTAATCAATTAGGTCTCCTTATTACTAGTGGCTCAATTAAAAACTTATCGAGATGAAATTTTTATTTTTTATTTGTGTGTAGTAATTAATGGTAGAACACTGGTGCTTTTTATGTCATTTTTGTGTTTATAAAGTGTTTGTAAATGAAAAGAATACACCTTGTAAGATATTGAAAATAAGTTTATTGTGAACATAATAAATTAGTCTCCAAAACCAGGTGTCGGGAGTTCGGGTCTCTCCTCCCATGCAAAGAAAAAGCTATAGAAATACAGCTTTTCCTTTTTTATACCAGTTCCCTTTTATACTTTTCAGTTTTTAAATTTTGTAAAATGAATGTTGATGCTTTCATTCCATGTTTTATAGATCAGTTCTATCCAGAGACTGCTGCAAACTTTATTGCTATATTAGAAAAAGCTGGTTGCACTGTAAATTACAATCCGGAACAAACTTGCTGCGGCCAACCTGCTTTTAATAGCGGCTATTGGAAAGAGGCCGGAGCAGTTGCAAAAAAGTTTTTAGTTGATTTTGATGAGGCTGAGATTGTTGTGGCACCTTCTGCGTCTTGTACCGGATTTATTAAAAACTATTATTCTAAAATTTTTGAAGACGATAAATTGAATCTCGAAAAATCAAATCAAATTTCGAAAAGGGTATTTGAACTTACGGATTTTTTAGTGAATCGGTTAAAATTTACTGATTTTGGTGCAACGTTTAATCACAAAGTTACTTTTCACGATTCGTGTGCTGGGTTGCGCGAATATGGAATTGAAAAAGAACCAAGAATGTTACTCGATAATGTAAAAGGCCTGGAATTACTTGAAATGGAAAAGAGGGAAACTTGTTGTGGATTTGGTGGAACTTTTGCTGCTAAATTTCATTCCATCTCAACTTCTATGACCAATCAAAAAGTTGAAAATGCTTTAAAAACCGGAGCTGAATATATAGTTTCAATAGAAGCTTCGTGTTTGATGAATATGGACAGCTACATTCGAAAAAATAATCTACCCATTAAAACCATTCATTTAGTAGACATTCTTGCCAGTTAAACTGCAATATTGTTGAATTGAAAAAATGTTAAATGAAGGACGAAATACGTTTGAAGCAATTAAATTTTGAAGTTCGGATATTCTAAGCTAGCGACTAAAAGCGAGTAGTTAACAACTAAAACATCTGCATAGCATGCAACTTCTTGTAACGTCCACTTAATTTCATAAGTTCTTCGTGTGTTCCTTTTTCAATAATCTCTCCTTCGTGAAGTACACAAATTAAATCTGCATTTTTAATGGTAGAAAGTCGATGAGCAATTACCAGCGATGTACGGTTCTTCATGAGGTTGCTTAAAGCTTCCTGAACCAGTTTTTCCGATTCTGTATCCAATGCAGAAGTCGCTTCGTCGAGTATTAAAATCGGGGGGTTATTTAGCACCGCACGCGCAATAGAAACTCGTTGTTTTTGACCACCCGAAAGTTTATCGCCACGATCACCAATTTTTGTATCGTAGCCGTTTTCGCTTGCCATTATAAAATCGTGGGCGTTGGCAATTTTCGCTGCATTAACAACCTCTTCTGTTTTTGCATCTTCTATTCCAAAAGCAATGTTATTAAAGAATGTATCGTTAAAAAGAATTGGTTCCTGATTTACGTTTCCAATCAGATTGCGGAGGTCTTTCATTTTTAGATCGCGTAAATCCAAACCATCTATTTTAATTCCACCCGTAGAAACGTCCCAAAAGCGAGGCATTAAATCCACCAGTGTGGTTTTTCCACTTCCCGAT
>JABMPI010000411.1 GCA_013203755.1 Bacteroidota bacterium | reverse complement strand
TACAGAAAAATCAAGACCGGATTAAAAAATATTTTAATCATAAAGATATTAAATATGCAGCGTAAAAATATCTCATTTAATTCCCGTCGGGTTAATAACTATCGCACTTGCAAAATACCATAGTTTATGTTTTCTGAAAAACACAAAAGGAACAAGCACAAAATGGTTGAACAGTGTTAATACCAAAAACGGGATTAACCTACGCCAGTTAATAAAAACTTCCTGCCAGCTAATTGTGTCCGAATCACCTTGAAATATTAAAGGCCCTGCGAAAATTATCAACCAGATAAAAATCAGAATTGTAATTTCGGCAAATCGTATTGACTTTTGCTCCTTTTGTTTTTGCATATTTTACAAATATAAAGTTTTAACCCTTGCTTTAATTCAAATGCCCAAAAACTGCATCATTCCTTTGCTGTACGTGTGACTTTAGCGTTTGTACCGCCTCGTCAAATTGAGAATTGTTTTTAATAAAAGTGTATCCCGACTCTTCAGCGTAAGCATAGTCTTTTAGCAGCAAGTAGTACTTTTCGTATTTCTCTATCATTTTGCTGGGAACGAACACCTCATCGACAAACTGGCGCATATAAGCTTCGTATATTTCTTTGTATTCCGAATCTGCAATCAGGTAGCTAATTAATGGCCAGCCGCTGCCTACTTCATTTAAAGACAGACTTAATGCACCTCCTTGTTTTCCATACTGCAAAGCTTCGTTATTGTCCCAGGGGATCCAGGTTAACAGATCATTCTCAGGATTATTATACAAATAATAATTGTGGGTCATACGTCCGTAGGTATCCCAGTTTTGAATAACGATATTTGCCGCCAGCCATTTTAAGAAACCATCCACATTCAAAACTTCTTCTAAGTCGCTTTTCCATTGTGTTACATCGCTTGTTCGTGTGCTACTGTTCACTACATCATACAACGATTTTACATCCGAATAGTCAGCAAGCTCTTCGTTATTTTTCTTTTCCATCTCACTTTCTTTATATGAGCCTGAGGCGAAGCTGGCAGCAGTTCCATCAGGTTTATAAAGATTTCCCGAATCGTCACCTAATTGGGTGTCAAGTACGGTGTCATCCACTTCTTCAACTAAAGCATAAACGCCAAAGTATTGAGATCCGGAACCATTATTTATATAAACTGTGCAAAAAGTTGTTTGTGCCGAAATAAGACCGAATTCACGAAATAAATCAGCTCCAACTTTCTCTCGCATTAGTGAGGCATCGTTGTAATTGTTATTCAAATTTAACTGTTTGAACCCATAAAAACGCTGGTTCTTTAATGCTGGATAATCATCTTCAAATTCGTCAAAATCGAGTTTTAGAGAAAGTTTATTATTACCTGACTGTGCAGACCGAAGGCTGGAATTTCCTTTGTAACGTATTCCGACATTATACCATTGTTTACCATTAAAATTAAAAGAACATGGTATCCACATAGGATTGGTATCTCCCAAATCGGCTGGTGCTCCTCCTCCCTGTGGACCTCCTCCTCCGCTGCTACCAAGAATATCCTGCAGGTCGCTTTGCATAGTCGACCAATCTGAACTGTTTATTTCAATATCAAAACGAAGCACCTTATTTTGGTTGAAAACTACTGAGTAGTCGGGTTCTGCAATATTGCTGTGCGTTGCTTCTGTCCAATCGGCATAATCCGACAAATCAATTATTTCTTCCGTTTCATCATCTATTTCGTCTAAAAGTCCATCTTCGCGACAGGCATTAAAGACGATTATTAATAATGCCGTAAAAATTAAGCTATATTTCTTCATTGTAATTATTTTTCAAAATTTGATTTTGTACCCAAGGCTTATAATATGCCTGTTTTTGTATTCATTCTTATAATAATCGAACCTGTAACTCACCCCGATGTAATTCTTTTTGAACAATTTATAGTCGAGGCCGGTGGAGTAGCGCATTTTGTACAAACCGCCCCCATCGAGTTGCTGAAATGCTTCGGTTGCCACAAACGGAGTTATTTTGCAATTGGCGATATCGTACTTAAGCCTTGCTTTATAGCGCAAAAATTCTTTGTCCGTAATATCATCGTCAGCATCGTTGCTGTAACGCAATCTGAAAGCCGACTCTAAACGATTAAAATCTTTTTTAGCTGTTGCACTAAATGCATAGCGGTTAAAATACTCGGTATCTTTAATGTCGCGGGGATTTACCACAAAACGATATGTCGCTTCCAACTCTAGAAATTTTACGGGTTTGTATTCTGCTCCTCCTTCGAAAAGGTATTTGTCTAAAGAAAAATTTTCGTCGAAACGCAATTCGGGTATAAAACTTAATTTTAACTTTTTAAGCGGTTTATAACTCAGCTTCAATTCTGTTCTGGTTTGAAACTCGTTTTCAAGCTCCTGTGCCTTTGTCGTGGTAAATGCAAACAGTAAAACCATTGCAATCCAACTAATTTTTTCTATTGATTTTATCATAGTTGTTTTTTGTGAATTTAAATTGAAGGTCCGTTTACATTAAAATAAAGAGTGATTTCTGCAACGTCTTTTAGAAAATCAATTTTTACTATTTCATAGCGTTTAATATTTATTCCGGTGCGTTCTTTTAAATCTGCCAGAAGTATTTCTTTACT